>JAFQWS010000051.1 GCA_017407305.1 Clostridia bacterium | reverse complement strand
CACCTTTGTCGGTAGACAAAAGTGCGTTTTTTGTTGGTTGCGGGAGAGGGATTTGAACCCCCGACCTCTGGGTTATGAGCCCAACGAGCTGCCGCTGCTCCATCCCGCGTCAGCCAAGATATAGTACCATTTGAAAACCCCTTTGTCAAGTGTATATGGGGAAATTTAGTTGTTATTTTTGACCTTTTTTGACAATTTTGCAAAAATATGGGCGAAAAATCAAGATAATTTGCTTTTTTAACATAAAAAAGGTGGCGCAAGCACCTTTCAATTTGCTTACGCCACAAACGTCTTTTTTTAGCCCAAACGGACGATGGTCAAGCCAACGTTGACAAAGGTGGTGTCCACTTCGCCTTGATTGTACAAAGCAAAGGTGGTAACCGTCGTTGCATTGAACAAAATGGTTCTTGATGCACTGGCAGTGCCACCATCCACAACAGTTTGAGTTGCCACTTCTCCAACAAGCGTTGCTCCGTTGGCAAACAAAGCCAGTTGGATGTCACCTGCCGTTGCGTTGCCACCAAAAGTCACCAAATAGACACCTTCTTGAAGGGTGACAGTATTGCCAAAAGCGTCAATGGTTCCGTTGCCAGTTGCAACCGTTTGCATAATGGGAACCATTGCTCCTGCTCCCACCATAACGTTGTAAGCATTGAGTGACACTGCTACACCACCACGATGCTCCTTTTGACATTGTTGACAAGGACCATTTCTTGGTACAACGTAGTTTTCCACCTGTCTTGTGCAACAATCGTTGATTCTTTGTGTGACGACTCGTCTTCTTTGACAACAGCCGTTTGTATAAAAAATGCACATATTTTGACCTCCTTTCGAATATGTAGGAAGCCTTTGTTACAATGATATGAAAGGTACTCGCTTTTTGCCAATAAATGCAGTAAAAAATGTATTTTATTTAGTTTTGATATTGCTTGTTTCGTAAAATTCCTATATAATTAATTAAATTACTTTGAAGGGAGCAAAAAAATATGCTCAAAAGCAAGAAACTGACCATCATAAAATATATTTGTCTTGTCTGTTACATAATTTGTGTGGCAGTTTTGGTTTTTGAGGCATGTATGGACGGACAAAATTCGGGACAACAAAGCAACGCAGTTGGTGGAACGTTGGCCGACATTATCAACGCATTGCGTGGCGACCAAACAACTGCCGTCCAACCGGAATATTTGGAAATTGAAAACTCCATTTCTTCTGCTTACGTCGGGGACGTAATTCAGTTGGAAGTGACAACCTATCCGGAAAATGCAACCTATAAACAACTTTCCTTTTCCACAAGCGACCCTTCCGTTGCCGTGGTAAACGGCGAAGGCGAAGTAACCTTTGTTTCCAACGGAAGCGTAACCATATCCGTTTGCAACAGCCAATTTGAAGACGTTGCAACGCAGATGACCGTGGCCGTTTCCAACGTAATTGCACAACGAATTGAAGCCACTTTGTCTTGCGAAAAAGTGGGCGACTGGTACGTTTTGGAACAAAACGGCGAATACCCATTGTTTGTGGAGTTTTTCCCTGAAAACACCACCAATCAACAACTGCTGTTTTCTTGTGAGCAAAACGACTTTGTTTCCGTTTCCACCAACGGTGTGATAACTGCCAAAAAGAAAAGCAACGACCAAATTATTGACGTTGTGGTAACGCACCTTACTCCAACGGGTTGGTTGACGGCAACTGTCAAAGTTGTGGTACAAAACAGCAACGAAGTGGAGTTGCAAGGATTTTTTGCAACAGCTCCCTCACTTTGCATAGGTCAAACGGTAAGTTTGAACCTTTCCTTTATTCCAACCAATGCAACTTTCAAAGGTTACGTCTTGACGTCAAACAACACTTCCGTTGTTGCCATCAGTGGCAGACGAATTGTTGGTCGTGGCGTGGGCACTGCAACCATAACGATAACTTCCACCACTTATCCTGAAATCTCTTTCCAACTTGAAGTGGAAGTTTCCCCTGCACCACAAGTTGACTTTGACAGAACAACGGTAACCCTTTCTTCCAATTTGTTTGTGGGTGACGTGTCAAAAATTCGCATAAACAAATATCCTTCCTATGCACAAAACCCCACGGTGACCTACTCGTCTGGCAACAGCGCAGTTGCAACTGTGGACAATCAAGGCAACGTGACAGGGGTTGGCCAAGGCGACGCAACCATAACGGTGACGATAAACGGCACTCAATTTCAGTTGCCAGTTTCGGTAAGGGCAAAAGTGGACACATTAACAACCGGATTTACCCTGAAACAAACCACGTTTACCCTTTTGTGCCAACAAGAATACGACTTGCAACAACTGATTGAAGTTCAATCTTGGCAACCCAATACACCGGAAAACCCCACACTTTCCTATCTTCTTTTGGACTCGTCGCAAGGTATTTTGGATGGCTCTTTCACCCCCGAAAAAGCTGGAACATATACTTTGTTGGTAATTCACCAAGACTCTGCAATACAAAAAGAAGTAACTTTCCTTTGTGTAAACGACTTTTCGTTGTCTCAAGACATGGCTTCCTTGATAGTAGGACAAAGCATATTGGTTGAACTCAACACTCAACAAGATGTAAACCAAACCTTTGTGGTGGAAACGTCCAGCAACGCCGTAGGCATAACGCAAAACAATGATTCCATTTCCATTGTTGCAGTGGACGTGGGCGTTGTGGAAATTGTGATAACTCCCGTTGTGGGCAACGTAACGGTGACGGAACTTGCAAAGACCCTAACGGTAACCATAACCCACCTTTACACCACCACACTTGATTGCCAACTTTTGACGCAAAACCAACCTGTTCAATCGACAGACGAAGTCTATCAACTGACTTTGGACAAGGTTTATTCTTTGGAAGCAATTTTGAGCCAAACGGCAACTTTTTGGCAAATTAGGTTTTCTTCCTCCAACCAAAACGTTGCAACAATCAATACCAACGGACAAATTGAGTTGCATGCCCCCGGAAGTGCCACCTTACAAGTAACCGACCTTGCAAGTGACTTGTCGGTGCAAATTGAAATTGAAGTCAACAACGTGATTGCACTTTCCGACACGCCTTTTGCACTTGTTGGCGAAACGGTCGCACAAAATAACGACGGCTTCACATTGCAAAACGGCAACAGCGCACAACTTGTCGTCAACTTTGCCGACAACTGCACGTTTGACCAAGTAACCTTTTCCAGCAGTGACGAAAACGTCGCCACCATTGGCGCAAATGGTACGATAACTCCCCACAAAGTAGGTCGCACCACCATCACAGCCACCATTGACGACGGCATTTTGCCCAGAGTAACAATTGAGTTTGATTTGCGAGTGGAACGCCAAGATGCAATAACCGATTTGAGCAAATTCTTCTATCAAGTGCGAAAGGGAATTGGCCACTTTGGAGCATTTTTGGTGATGGGCATCTTTTCCACCCTTTCGTGGTTGTTGTTCTTTGGCGACAAAAAAATGTTTTTCTCTGCCCCTGTAAACTTTGCTTTGGGATTTGGCATTGCAAGTTTGACGGAGATAATTCAATTGTACGTTCCCGGTAGATACGGCTCGATGGACGACATTATGTTGGACTTTTCCGGCTTTTCCGTTTCTGCAATTGTCATAACGGTGATTTTCGTTGCAATTGCATTGATAAAACGTTTCAAAAAGCCCAACAACACAAAAAAGTGACGTTGAAACCCTCTTGACAACACTCGCTTTTGCAATATAATATAAGAATACAACAATATATTTAGGAGAAATTTTATGCAAGACTTTTTTTAACAAAAAATGAGGGCGTCTTTGTTTCGTAAAGAAGCACACAAAATTTGTGAAAAGCAAATGGGCAAGGCTATTGGCATACTTTTGCTTAATTATTTGTTTTCTTTTGGCATTGCCTTGGTAGAAGGCATTTTTGTAGGCCTTCTTTACCTTATTCAAAGCCCCGTCCTTGTCTCAGGTATTCTTACCACCATTTGTTCTTGTGCTGTGCAATTTTCTTTTATCATAGTTGCAAGCAAGATGTATAGAGATCAAAAACTTAGCTCAAGCGATTTGTTTTCTGGGTTCAAATACTGGGTAAAGGCTTTTTGCATTTATTTTTTGACAGGCCTTTATCTTTTCCTCTGGTTATTGTTGCTTATAATCCCTGCCTTTGTTATGTCTCTTGCCTATTCAATGGCACCTTATATTGCACTTTCCCATCCCGAATATTCTGCACATAAATGTATTGTGGAAAGCCAAAAAATGATGGATGGATATAAGTGGGAATTTTTCTGTTTAGTTTTTTCCTATATTGGTTGGATGTTACTTTCGGCTTTGACTTTTGGCATTTTGTACCTTTGGGTTATCCCTAGAATGCACGAAGCAATTTACTTGTTCTACTTGAGAGTAAGTGGCGAAGGCGCAAAAATGGAAGAAATGAAAAAAGCAGACCAATCTGAATTTGAAGTCGTTTTTGAAACTGAAAACTAGTTTTGAGAAGAGAAAGAGAAATCTTTCTCTTTTTTATTGAAAGATAAAAGGTTGATTTGCACAATTTTGTTGACACGCCGTTTGGTTTGTGATATAGTTATTTTCGCTAAAAGATGCGTCTTTTAGACGTGTGTAGCTTTAGCTCAGCTGGATAGAGCGTTTGGCTACGGACCAAAAGGTCGGGAGTTCGAATCTTCTAAGCTACGCCACAAAAAGGCACTTGAATTTTCAAGTGCCTTTTTTTGTTTTTAAATTCTTGACTTTTGCGATATGCAAGTTATAATTGAAGTATAAATTTTACAATAAAGGAGATTGCATCATGAGAAAACTAACAATTGTAAGACGCAAAGCTTTTGCAGGAAGTTTGGTTCCTTTGAAAATTTACGTTGAAGCCCCCAACTCCAACGAACTCGTTATTGACGGAGTTGCAACAAAATACGCCGGTTTTGTAAATAACGGCGAATACAAAACCATTGAAATTTCAAACGATGCACAAAAAGTTTTTGTAATTTATGATACAAAAACAAAAGACACCCTCAAAGGCGTTGCACAAATTGAAGAAGGTACGGAAGACGTTTTGTTGACGGGTGGTTGCATACTCGATGCAAAAATTGGTGCTCCTTTCGTATTTGACCAAGTTGCCGACCAAGAACTTTTTGCAAACAGCAAACCTACCACAAAAAAGAAAGACGGCCTTTTGAAAGTTTTGAAAGTGCTACCCTTCATTCTTGGTTTTTTGGCAGGATTCTTTATTGTTTCAGCATTGTTCTAAAAACAAAAGCACTTGAAAGTGGTGATGTTCTTAGCGGAGAATTTGTAAAACACCGCTAAGTGCGAACATCGCATTTGACCGGTCAAATGCAATTATTGGCTAAGCCAAAGCCCATATTACAAGCAGAAAGAGCAAACACGCAAGGCGTAAAAAACCTTATGTGTCTGCTCTTTTTTTTGTTGGTGAAGTTTTCGCTACCGCGAAAGTGAAGTTGTGCTACGCACAGCGAAGTTGCTCGTAAAGCTCGCAGTGAAGTTAAGTTTGCCCACTTTGCCAAAGGCAAAACTTCACTATCCGCAGGATAACTTCACTTACGAAGTAAACTTCACTTGCCCGTAAGGGCAAACTTAGTTAGCGTGATACTCCGTTAAGAGTATCACGCT
>JAFQWS010000050.1 GCA_017407305.1 Clostridia bacterium | reverse complement strand
TATGCAAGAAAACATTGAAGTGGACACTTTCAAAGGTTCCTTGTTTGGCAACGTAGTTGTGCGCGAACAGGTGGAACAATCGGAAAAATTCAAAAACACCCCCATCCGAGCCAAGCGTGACCAAGCCGAGCGTTTGGCAGAAAGGGAACAAGAAAGATTGCGCCGTATTGAAGAACGCAAAAAGAAAGTCGCGCAATCTCAATCTCAAAAAAAAGGTAGGTGAGCAGTTTGATTCAAATTGAACAATTGTATCAATTAACCAAGCAACTGAAAGACAAACTGATTAAGGCAGGTGAGTCTCTTTGACTTGCCAAAACTCAACGAAGAATTGGCAAAGTTGACGGAAATTCAAAATCAAGCAGATTTTTGGCAAGACCAACAATATGCTCAATCCGTTTCTCAAAAGCACAGACGCATCAGCGAAAAAATTGAAAAGTATCAAAAATTGACGTCGCAACTTGCATCCATTGACGAGTTGTTGCAACTTTGTGATGGCGACGAAGGTTTGTTGCAAGACGCCAACGACGAAATTGAACAAATGGAAAAGGGCGTGGAAGCCATCTATTTGGAAGCCTTGCTCAAAGGCAAGTACGACACTTGTGATGCAATTTTGACCTTGCACGCAGGTGCAGGTGGCACCGAAGCACAAGACTGGGTGTCAATGCTTTACCGAATGTATTCACGGTACAGCGAAAGACGTGGCTACAAGGTGGAAGAATTGGACAAGTTGGACGGAGACGAAGCAGGGATCAAATCGGTCACTTTCCAAGTGGTTGGCGACAATGCCTATGGTTACTTAAAGGCAGAAAAGGGTGTCCATCGTTTGGTTCGCATTTCTCCTTTTGATGCCAACAAACGCAGACATACTTCCTTTGCAAGTTTGGAAGTTATGCCCCGATTGGAGCAAAACAACGACATTGTCATTGAAGACAAAGATTTGAAAGTGGACACATACCGAAGCAGTGGCGCAGGCGGACAACACGTCAACAAGACGGAAAGTGCAATTCGCATCACGCACGTCCCTACGGGTATTGTGGTATCTTGCCAAACGCAACGAAGCCAAATTCAAAACAGAGAACAAGCCATGCTTATGCTCAAAGCAAAGTTGGCAGAAATTAAAGAAAGAGAACAACTTGCCGAAGCGCAAGAAGTTAGAGGAGAAATCAAAAAGATTGAGTGGGGCAGTCAAATTCGTTCATACGTATTTTGCCCTTATACGTTGGTCAAAGACCATCGCACAGGTTTTGAAAACTCCAACATAGTTGACGTTATGGATGGCAACTTGCAACCATTTATTGAAGACTATTTGACAAAAGCGCAATAAAATGAAAGACGTATATATTTTGGGAATTGAATCATCTTGTGACGAAACAGCTTGTGCCGTGGTAAAAAACGGAACAAGCGTTTTGTCCAACGTTGTTTTTTCACAAATTGACGTGCATAAAGTTTTTGGTGGGGTAGTTCCCGAAATTGCCAGTCGCAACCACGTTGAAGTGGTGGACGTTGTGGTAAACCAAGCATTGCAACAAGCCAACCTTACCTTTGACGACGTTGATGCCATTGCCGTCACCTATGGTGCAGGGCTTGTGGGTGCGTTGCTTGTGGGTGTGTCCTATGCAAAAGCGTTGGCACAAAGTTTGAACAAACCTTTGATTGCCGTCAATCACGTGGAAGGACACATTTGTAGCAACTACCTTTCCAATCCCCAACTCAAACCACCTTTTTTGTGTTTGCTCACAAGTGGTGGACACACGGCAATTGTACGGGTGGAAGACTATACCACCTACACCGTTTTGTGTTCCACAGCCGACGACGCCATTGGCGAGTGTTTCGACAAAGTGGCGCGTGTGTTGGGATTGCCCTATCCAGGGGGTGTGTACGTTGACCAACTTGCACAAAAAGGCAAGGCAGTCTATCCTTTCAAATCGGTAGTTTTGCCCAACGGAAACTTCTCTTTTTCAGGAATAAAGACGGCCGTTGTCAACTTGGTGCACAACGCTCAACAAAAGGGAGAAGAAATCAAAAAAGAAGACGTTTCAGCAAGTTTCACCAAAGTTGCAATTGACGGCTTGATGAAACGTTTGGAAAGGGAATTGGAAACAAGTCCAATCAAAACGGTTGCAATTGCAGGTGGCGTTGCAGCCAACAGCTATCTAAGACAGCAAGTGGAAAAATTGCAACAAAAAGCAATCAACGTTTGTTTGCCTCAACTTGTCTATTGTGGCGACAACGGAGCAATGATTGCCTCGCAAGGCTATTTCCAATTTGTCAAAGGGGATTTTGCCTCGTTGGATCTCAACGCATGTCCCACTTTGCGGTTTAGAGCAAAATATGAAAAGAAAAATTAAATTTTGGTGATATCATGCAATTTAACGAAAGAACAAGCAAAGGGCTCTCAACCCAACAAGTAAATGAAAGAATTGCCCAAAAGAAAACCAACTTTGTCAAAAAGACGGTTGGCAAATCTTATGGAGCAATTTTCTTCACCAACGTTTTCACCTTTTTCAACTTTTTGGGATTGTTCATCTTTGTAATTATGGCAAGTTTGAACAGTTTGGAAAACACCGTATTTTGCGTTGTTATCTTGTGCAACACGGCAATTGGTATTTTTCAAGAAATACGTTCTAAGTTGACGGTGGAAAAATTGTCCTTGGTAAACCAACCCAACGTGGACGTTGTGCGTGACGGAGTGCAACAAAGCATCCCCACCCAAAAGGTCGTTTTGGATGATTTGATTTACTTTGATTCGGGCAAACAAATTTGTTGCGATGCCGAAGTGGTGGATGGCGAAGTGGAAGTAAACGAATCGTTGCTCACAGGCGAATCGGACAACGTCAAGAAAAAGGTTGGCGACAAACTTTACTCGGGCAGTTTTGTTGTATCGGGCAACTGCTATGCAGTGGCAACTGCGGTTGGTATCAACAGCTATGCCGAACAACTTACTTCCAAGGTCAAAAAGTTCAAAAAGCCCAATTCACAATTGATGAAATCCATCAACCAAATCATCATGGCAATTGCAGTTGTCATTTTCCCTTTGGGCATTGCAACCTTGTTGAAAGGCCACTTTGTCGGTGGTTTGGATTGGCGTGAAGCCACCTTGAAAGCTTGTGGTTCAATGATTGGTATGGTACCTTCCGGTATGGTTCTTTTGACAAGTATCGCATTGGCTGTGTCCGTCATCAAATTGGCTCAAAAGAAATGTTTGGTGCAAGACTTGTACTGCATTGAAATGTTGGCTCGTGTGGACACTTTGTGTTTGGACAAAACAGGTACAATCACTGACGGCACAATGACGGTGGAAGAAGTTGTCACTTTGGATGAAGCGGTTGACGTTGGCAAGTGTTTGTCCTCGTTGATTTCAGCAACAAAGGATCAAAATGCCACAGCAACAGCACTTATAAACAAATTTGGCACAAGCGACGTAAAAGCCGACGTTGTTTTGCCATTTTCCTCAAAGAAAAAATATTCTGCATCCACCATTGATGGTGTTGGCACCGTCGTTATGGGCGCAGGAGAATTTATATTCAAAAATTTAGACAAAGACGTGGAAAAACTTTCACGCAAATATTTAGAAAAGGGATTGAGAGTTATCACAGTTGCTCATTCCAATTCCCCCATTGTGGACGAAACGTTGCCCCAAGACTTGAAAGTTTGTGGCCTTGTTGTTTTGTCCGACACAATCAGAAAAGACGCACCCGAAATCATCCAATGGTTCAAAGAAAATGACGTTCAAGTCAAAATCATTTCCGGCGACAATCCCTTGTCGGTTTCCGTCATTGCAAGAAAAGTGGGTGTGGAAAATGCCGAAAAGTATATTTCTTTGGATGGTATGACGGATGAAGAGGTTCAAGCCGTTGCCAACAAATACACGGTGTTTGGCCGTGTAACCCCCGAACAAAAGGCACTTTTGGTAAAGGCATTGAAAGCCGAAGGTCACACCGTTGCAATGACGGGTGACGGTGTCAACGACATTTTGGCAATGAGAGAATCGGACTGTGCAGTGTCGGTTGCAAGTGGCAGTCAAGCAGCCAAAAGTTGCGCACACTTGTTGCTTTTGGACAACACCTTTTCTTCAATGCCCGCAGTTGTGCGTGAAGGCAGACAAGTTGTCAACAATATTCAAAGCAGTTCCACGTTGTATTTGATGAAGACGACCATGACCGTTTTGACAACATTTATGTTGTTGTTTACAGCATTCAACTACCCCTTCGAAGCACAACACCTTTATGCTTTTGAATTCTTTATCAACGGTGTTCCTGCATTCTTCTTGGCACTTAGACCCAACGCCAATTTGATCAAAGGACACTTCATTAAAAACGTTGCCAAGAGCGCCTTGCCCAATGGTTTTGGCGTATGGTTGGCAGTAGCATTGACTTTCCTGTTCTCGGGAGTGTTGGGTTTGACACAAAATCAAATTTCCACCGTTGCCATGGTATCAATGACAATCACAGGTGTTGGCGCATTGGTGCTTATTTGCATCCCCTTTGACAGACTCAACGTTTTGGCAGCAGGATTTTCCGCCATTGCAACCCCTTTGGCATTGTTTGTCATTTTCCCTTGGGCTTTGGGAATGATTGCTTCCGAGGGCGCAACCCCCTACATAGTAAACTTGAATTTGGTCCAAGCACTTGCCACCATTGGTATCACCGTCTTTTGCGTGTTGGTAATTGTTTTGGCAAAACAATTGGTAAAATTACTTGAGAAAAAAGGAGTTTTAAAAATATGATTGATTTGACTTTTTACAAAGAATATAGACAAAAACTTTTGGCATTGCAATACGTAGATTTTATTACCAGTTGGGACATGCAAACGGAAGCACCCAAAGACAGCGCCCCTATGCAAGCAGAAGTGCAAGGCGTTTTGGCAGAAATGCAATACAAACTCACGACAGACCCCGTTTGGCAAGCAGAAGTGGAACGTTTGTACAAGGCAAGAAGAAGTTTGGATGCAGTCACTCGTCACGAAATTGTCGAGCTCAAAAAGACAATTGACAACACCTTGAAAATCCCTATGGAAGAATACGTTGAAATTCAACGTATCACGGCAGAAGGCTATCCCGTATATGTTCAAGCAAAACAAACAGGCGACTTCAACTTGTTCAAACCCTACTTGGCAAAGATAATTGAATTTTCTCAAAAACAAACCAAGTGGTTGCAAACGGAGGACAAAAAAGGCTATGACGTTTTGTTGGATATGTACGAACCCGACTACAAACAAGCCGACTATGACGCATTTTTTGACGTGTTGAGAGAAAAACTTGTACCTTTCGTCAAAAAGATTGCATCTTTGCCTCAATTGGAAGACTATTCCTTTGCAAAGTTGGAATACCCCATTGAAAAACAAAAGGAATTTTGCGAATATCTTCGTGACGTAATGTGTTTTGACAAAAACAAAGGCTTGATGAAGGAAAGTGAACATCCCTTCACAAGTGGTTGGTGCAACAACGACGTGCGTATTACAAACCACTACTACCTTGACAATTTTGTATCATCCATTTTCTCTTGCATCCACGAAACAGGCCACGCAACCTATGAAGCACAAGTGGACGACAGTTTGCAAGGAACCTTTATGAGTGGTGGCGCAAGTTTGGGTTTGCACGAAAGTCAATCTCGTTTTTACGAAAACGTGATTGGTCGCAGTTACGCATTTTGGAAAAAGCACTACTCCAAACTTAAAAAGACCTTTCCCAAACAACTCAAAAACGTCAGTTTGGACACCTTCTACAAATACATCAACACTGTCGAATGTTCCTTTATTCGCGTTGAAGCAGACGAATTGACCTATCCTTTGCACATTATGTTGCGTTATCAAATTGAAAAGGAAATCATTTCCGGACAACTTCTCGTTGATGATATTCCTTCTCGTTGGAATCAACTTGTGGAAGAATACTTTGGCTTGAAAGTTCCCTCGGACAGTCTTGGCTGTTTGCAAGACGTTCACTGGGCATACGGCAACTTTGGTTATTTCCCCACGTATGCTTTGGGCAGTGCAATCGCATCTCAACTTTATCACCACATGAGCAAGTCTTTCAACGTGGAAAAATCTCTCAAAAAGGGCAATACGGAAAAAATCAACAAGTGGCTCAAAAAGAAAATTCATCAATATGGTTCTTCCAAATACCCCAAACAAATCATCAAAATTGCCACCAAAGGACAATTTGATCCCAACTACTACGTTGACTATTTGATTGAAAAATATTCCAAAATTTACAACGTCTAACAAAAAACAAACCACCAAGGATTTTCCTTTGGTGGTTTTTTGTTGCTATAAATTGATGGTTGTGTTAAGATTGCTTCATCACAAATGGTTTTAGAGGTGCTTATGATCAATCATTTTTGCAAGACGGAACTTTGGAAATGTTCAACCAAACTTGCCGACGTGGCAATGGGCAGAGCAAAAGCCGACGTAGTTATTGTCGGTGGCAAACTTATCAACGTTTGCACACACGAAATTATGGACGACGTTGACGTTGCAATATCTTTTGGAAGAATTGCCCGTGTTGGCAATTGCAAGTATTGCATTGGCGAAGATACGTTGGTAGTCAATGCCAACGGCAGATATATTGCTCCCGCCTTTATGGATGGACATATTCACGTTGAATCTTCTATGATTACAGCAGGCGAATATGCCAAAGCAGTCATCCCCCACGGTACAAGTGGCATTTTTATGGACCCTCACGAAATTTGCAACGTGGTTGGTTTGGAAGGAGTCAAATGTATGCTTGACGACACCAAACGCACTCCCTTGAAAGCAATGTTGACAACCCCTTCTTGTGTACCTGCCGTTCAAGGTTTTGAAGATGCAGGAGCAACAATCACGTCAAAAGACGTTGCCGACACGATGTTGTGGGATCAATGCGTTGGTCTTGGCGAAATGATGAATTTCCCCGGCGTTATCTTTTCCAATCCCGAAACACACGCCATCATAGGAGAAACTTTGAAAAGTGGCAAAATTGTCACAGGACACTTCTCTATTCCCGAAACGGAAAACAGCCTCAACGCCTACGTTGCATCGGGTGTAAGGTGCTGTCACGAATCCACTCGCGAAGAAGATGCCTTGGCAAAAATGCGTATGGGTATGTACGTTTTGATGAGAGAAGGTTCTGCTTGGCACGACGTACAAGAAGTTGTCAAAGCAATCACACGTCACGAAGTTGATTCAAGATTTGCCTGTCTCATTTCAGACGACACCCACCCTGCAACACTCATCAACCAAGGACACCTTGACCACATTGTCAAACGTGCCATTGAAGAAGGTGTCGATCCTATTACTGCAATTCAAATGGTTACCATCAACGTTGCACAATGCTTCCATTTGGACCACGAAATGGGTTCCGTAGCACCCGGAAAATGCGCAGATATCGTCATCATTGACGACTTGAACCATTGCAAAGTAAACGAAGTGTTTATCAACGGCGAACTTGTTGCAAAACAAGGAAAACCTACCTTTTTTTGCCAACCCTACCAATATCCCGAATTTGTAAGAAACACAATTCATATGAACAAGACGACGGAAGAAGATTTCCACGTCAAAGCAGAAGGCAAAAAGGCAGATTGCCGTGTTATTGAGGTAATTCCTGCAAAGGTTCCCAACGTTCAACGTATTCTTTCTTTGGACATCAAGGATGGAAAAATCCTTCCCGATCCCGACCAAGACGTTTTGAAAGTTGCTGTTTTTGAAAGACACAACTTCACGGGGACGCGTGGCTTGGGCTTTGTAAAAGGCTTTGGCATCAAAGAGGGTGCTTTGGCACAAACGGTTGCCCACGACGCACACAACATGTTGGTAATTGGCTCCAACGATCGCGACATGATGATTGCAGTCAACACTTTGATTGAAAGTGGTGGTGGCTCGGTTGCCGTTAAAAACGGCGAGATTTTGGGTCGTGTCGATATGCCCATTGCAGGTCTGATGTCAGACAAATCTTTGGAAGAAACCAGCCAATGTGTGGAAGGTTTGTCCCATGCTTGGAAAGAAATGGGAAGCAAACTTCCTTCTCCTTTTATGACAATGGCTTTGATTGCCCTTGCTTGTTTGCCCGAACTTCGCTTGACAAACCAAGGTTTGGTGGATTGTACCACCTTTGAAAAGAAAGATCTTGTGGTAAAAATTGAAAAATAAACTCAACAAAACACATATAAAAAGCAGGAACAAAAGTTCCTGCTTTTTTTGCAACACAAAATAAGACTTGCCAAAACAAGACAAAAAAAGGCAACTCGCCCTAGAAGACAAGTTTGATTTTTTTATGACAACAAAAAGGGCCCTCAAACTTTGTTCGTCGGGCCCATCAATGTCAGTCTATATTGTTTCTAAATGCATCCAAAACTGCTTCGGACAATTGGCTTCTTGTTTCGGGATTGATAGGGTGAGCAATGTCTTTATACTCGCCTTCTTTTGTCTTGCGACTGGGCATTGCCACGAACAATCCTTCCGTACCTTCGACAATTTTGATGTCGTGTACGACAAAGCAGTCATCAAAAGTTACGGACGCAACAGCTTTCAACTTGCTGTCTTCCTTCTCCACTTTGCGGATTCTTACTTCTGAAATTCTCATTTTTCTTGATACTGTTGCAAAATTGATGCAACAAAGTACCTCCTAGTTAAATTATACATTAAACAACCCCACTTTTCAAGGTGAAAAGGTAAACGCGAAAAACAATTCTTGTTATTCATTTTTGCACAAAAAAAACAAACACTTCATATACTTAATGTATGATATTTTTTGTTGGAATTGGTGGCTCGGGCATGACGCCTTTGGCTTTGAGCTGTTTGGCGCAAGGAAAGGTGGTTGTCGGTGTGGACAAAGTGCGTGGAGACAACTGCATTTTGCTGGAAGAAAAAGGTGCAAAGATTGTTTACACCCACTCAAAAGACAATGTAAAAGGAGCAAGTTTGGTGGTCTATTCGTTGGCAACTGAAAATTGCCCAGAAGTGCAGTTTGCTCAAGAAATGGGCATTGAATGTGTTGCAAGGCAGGTCTTTTTGGCAAGGCAGTTTGACTCTTTCCCCCACAAAATTGCCATATGTGGCACTCACGGAAAGACGACTGCAACCTTGCTTTTGAGCCACGCGTTGAAAAATCTTGGCATACAAAACGTTTGTTTTGCTGGGGCAGTTGTCAACAACGACAACTATCAGGTGCCTTGTGTGGTGGCAGAAGGTTGCGAGTACAAAGAAAGTTTTTTGTCCTTGCATCCTGACGACGTCATTTGCCTAAACGTCGAATACGACCACCCCGACTTTTTTGACAGTCTTGAAGACGTTAAAAGAAGCTTTCAAAAGTTTTTTTCGCAAAGCAAAAAAGTTTATACGTTGTTTGAAAGTGATGCAAAAAATACTTTTAATCTTTCAGAAAAATACTCTTATCAAGTAAAGGCGGGAAGTGCACTTTTTTTGGAGATTTTTAAAAAGGAAAAAAGTGTTTTGAAAATTGATTGTCCCTTGCCTTTTTGGGCAAGTCAGGACGTTTTTGCCGTTGCTTGTTACCATTTGGAAAAGGGTTTTTCCCCAAAAGAAATTGAAAAATCCTTGCAAGGATTTGGTGGAATTGCTCGTCGTTGGCAAACTGTGGATACCAAGTGGGGCAAGGTGGTGGTGGACTATGCCCATCATCCCACCCAAATAGAAAAAGCGTTGATTTCGGCGCGTCAAATGGGCGCAAAAAGACTTTTTATCTTTTTTCAACCTCACACTTACACTCGCACCAACGCCCTTTTCGACCAATTCTGCTCTGTCCTTTCCCATGCCCCCTTTGTTGGCATTTTGCCCACCTTTGGCGCAAGAGAAACTAGTTTGCCCAAGTGGGAAAATTTGGATGAAAAGTTGACAAAACAAATTGCCCAAAAGACAAAGGCTTGTCTTTTTGAAAATTTTGAAAAGGTAAAAGACTTTATAAAAAGTAATTGCCAAAAACAAGATTTAATTTTGCTTTTGGGCGCAGGTGACGTTGACAAAATTGCCAATTTGTTGCAATAAAAAAGAGCAAACACTTTGTGTTTGCTCTTTTAATTAAAAACGTCAAAGGTCCACTTTCTTTGTCTTTTTAAAGTGTTCTGCTTGGTCAACGATTTTTGCCATTACGCTAATGGTGTTTACAGGATCAATGCCAACGGCACTTTCGGCCGACAACATAACGGCATCGCTGTCAAAGAAAACTGCGTTTGCCACGTCGGTAATTTCCGCACGAGTAGGGCGAAGATTTTCAATCATACTTTCCAACATTTCCGTTGCAGTTATGGAGAACAAGTCGGCCTTTTTGGCCTTTGCCAACAAAAACAATTGCAATTCGGGCAGTTGTTCATAGGGCATTTCCACACCAAGGTCGCCACGAGCCACCATCAAGCCGTCCGATTCGTCAATGATTGCATCAATGTCTTTAAGTGCTGCTCTTGTTTCAATCTTGGAAATAATTTTGATGTTTTTCCCGCCGTTTTGGTCCAAAAATGCTCTAAGTTGTTGAACGTCGTCTGCATCTTGAACAAAACTTGCTGCCACCATGTCAAAACCTTCCTTTATGCCAAACAAAACGTCGGCTTTGTCCACGTCGGACAAGAAAGGCATTTGCAAGTTGACGCCAGGGACAAACACGCCCTTTCTATCGGACACGTCGCCGGAGTTTTGGGCAGTGCAAATTATTTCTTTGCCACAAACTTGGTCAATCGTCAACGTCAAAAGACCGTCATTGAGCAAAATTGTGTCGCCCTTTTCAACAAATTTATACAAGTCGTGGTAGTTTACTGCAACTTTCGTTTGGTCGCCAACAATATCTTGGCAAACGAAAGAAAATTTTTGACCTTCCAAAATGGTGATTTTACCTTTTTCAAACGTTCCAATACGCACTTCGGGGCCTTTGGTGTCCA
Source organism: Clostridia bacterium (assembly GCA_017407305.1). Taxonomy (GTDB): domain Bacteria; phylum Bacillota; class Clostridia; order Christensenellales; family CAG-314; genus RGIG2220. The sequence goes on along the minus strand of JAFQWS010000050.1, from coordinate 2,462 downwards.
ACATTGTTTCAATGTGAACTTCCCCTTCTTGGTTGATTTGGCGAACTGCGTTCAATTTTGCCAAATGTTCTTGGTGTGTGCCGTGACTCATATTGAAACGAGCAATGTTCATACCTGCTTTTGCCATTGCAAAAAGTATTTCTTTGGTATCACTTGCAGGGCCAAGGGTACAAATAATTTTTGTTTCTCTCATGGATTTACTCCTTTGATTTCTTTTGATACATTATACAATATTTTTTGTCAGTTGTAAACAGCAGATATTGACAAACTTTTGACAAAAATATATACTACCATTATGAGTTACGTTTGCGTTTTGGGTGGAGCAAACATAGACGTTTTTGCCCACTCTCACAAAAAGATTATTATACACGACAGCAATCCTTCCACCATAACAACCTCGTTGGGTGGTGTTGGTCGCAACATTTCGGAAAACCTTGCCCGACTTGGTCAAAAGGTTTTTTTGTTGACAATTTTGGGAGATGACGTCAATTCAAAATTGATTGAAGACAACGCCAACCTTGTCGGCATTGATTTGTCAAAATCCAAAAAAATAAGTGGCATCACGCCAACTTATATGTGTATGAACGACGTCAACGGCGACATGGTTTTGGGAGCATCCGACATGACAATTTTGGAGCATCTCAACCAAGACTTTGTCCAAGACAATTTGCCGTTGATCAACGGAAGCAAAGCCGTCGTAATTGACACCAACGTGCCACAAATCATAGAGTTGGTGTGCAAAAAGTCCACAGTTCCCGTATTTTTGGATACTGTGTCTGCATCCAAAACAAAGTGGATTACTCAAAAAGATTTTAAGGTTTTTTGCCTCAAACCCAACGTTATCGAGGCGGAAATTTTGTCTGGTACAACTATTCAAAACGAGCAAGATTTGAAAAATGCAATGCGCATCATTCAAGGCAAGTTTTGTCAATGGGTGGTTGTCACCAACGGAAAAGAAGGCGTACATTTTTATGACGGCAAGGACTTTGGATTTGTCCCTGCAAAAAAGGTCAATGCAGTCAACACAACAGGTGCAGGCGACAGTTTTTTGGGCGCAATGGTGTATGGTTTTGTCAATGGTTGGGACATTGAAAAATGCACTCACTTTGGTTGCTTGGTTGCATCTAAAACGGTGTGCAGTAAATCCACCGTCAGTCAAGAAGTAAACAGAGAATTATTAGAACAATTTAACAAGGAGTACAAAAATGAGCAATCTCAAAATTGGTAAAGTTGTCCAAGAAGCATTGGAAAAAGGTTTGCCCGTGGTGGCATTGGAATCAACCATTATTTCTCACGGCATGCCCTACCCTCAAAACGTGGAAACTGCCTTGGCAGTGGAAGAGTTGGTCCGTCAAATGGGAGCCGTTCCCGCAACGTGTGGTGTTGTGGACGGCGTGTTGACGGCAGGCCTTACCAAAGAAGAAATCGAGCAATTTGGCAAAATTGGAAAGAACATCAACAAGGTGTCCAGACGCGACTTACCTTTCAGTGTTGCGAAAAAAGAAAGTGGTGCAACAACTGTTGCTTCCACAATGATCATTGCCCACAAGGCAGGCATCAAAGTTTTTGCAACTGGTGGCATTGGTGGTGTGCATCGTGGTGCAGAAACAACCTTTGACATTTCTGCCGACGTTGACGAATTGGCAAAAACCCCCGTTTTGGTGGTGTGCGCAGGTCCCAAGGCAATTTTGGATTTGGACAAAACGTTGGAAGCCTTGGAAACACGTGGTGTTCCCGTTGTTGGCTATCAATCAGACTGCCTTCCCGCATTTTACACAAGAACGTCCAATTTGAAAGTTCCCATCCGTTGTGACAGCGCCAAAGAAATTGCCGATGCATTTCACCAAAGCAACGAATTGGGTTTCCCCGGTGGTATGTTGGTTGCCAACCCTATTCCCGAACAATACTCTTTGGACGGCGACAAAATGGAAGCAATCATTTTGGATGCTCTCAAAAAAGCCGACAAATTGGGCATCAAAGGTAAAGAAATCACTCCGTTTTTGTTGGAAGAAATCACCAATCAAACGGGTGGCGACAGTTTGGAAAGCAACATTCAACTTGTTTTCAACAACGTCAAACTTGCTTGTGAAATTGCCAAAGGTCTTACAAAATAATTTATTGCATAAAAAAAGCGACTTGAATTTTCAAGTCGCTGTTTTTTTTTGTAATTAGTCAATTTTTACCAACAAACTCTTGTAACCAAGGTCGGAACTTTCCAATTTTTCCAACTCTTTGTCAAGTTGGCTAAAATTAATAGTTTTTTCCACAAGGTTTTCAACGTTGATTTTGTTTGTTGCAACAAGGTTGATTGCGCTGGGGTAGTTGCCACAGCCGTTGTAAACACCGCTGATATTGAGGTGTTTTTGTGTAATTTTTGTGATGGGGAAGTTGCCTGCCACCGTGTTGTACCCACCAATGCAAATACTTGCATTGAAAGCGCAACAATCCAAAACGTCTTTGAT
>JAFQWS010000049.1 GCA_017407305.1 Clostridia bacterium | reverse complement strand
TTCTTTAAAGTTTTCGTTTATTGAAATTATTTAGACAAACCGTATTTTGCGTTGTTTTCTTCGTGAATGGGGTAAAGCAATGCAACGAACAAACGGTTCAAGCCCAACGTTGCTGCTACAGAAAGAATTGCGCCGTAAACAAATACGATGCCGATAAATGCAGTAACTGTAGGGATGACCCACAAAATTACACCAAGGACTGCCAAAGCGCCGTTGACGATAAGGTTTTTGACAATGCTCTTGTTGAAACCTGTTGCAACTGCTGCTTTGACTGTTTTGCCTGTTGCATAATTTGCTTGGATGTTTGCAAAAGAATCAATGGACAAGTATGCAATGACTGCAATGACTACAAGCAATGCGACAAAGGACCAAACTGTGAGTGCGTTGAAATATACAAATGCACTAAACAACAAACCTGCAAGCAATGCTGTGTAGATGGACAACGTTGTTGCACCACCAAGTACACCATATCTTACGCAAAGGACTGCGCAAACTGCAACGAGAACTACTGCCAATGCAATGGAACAAATCAACCAACCGTTTGCAAAACTGGGTGTTGCGTCGTCGTTGTCAATTTGAATCAATTCAATTTCGTATGCTTCTTCACCTTCTTCAACTTCAGGTGCATATTGCAAATAAGAACCACCTGCAATCAATGCAATGTAAAGATTTACTGTGGATTCTTCATCTGCTGCCAAGTAAATTTGAACGGAATCTTCTGTGATTGCACAAGAAAATTGTTGCATACCGTTTTCATCATTGTCAACGGTCATGTACAAGGAAGAAATTGTTCTGTAGCTTTTGACTTCTTCTTTACCTTCTGCGTTGAGGTGGAAAGTCAAAATCCACAAACTTTGATCTTGATAGGAATAACGTTGTTTACTTGCACGTGTGATATGTTCGTTTGTGATAAATGCGCCAGTTTCAGAATAGGTGCTTCCGGAGAAGAAATCAAATTCGCCAAGTGCTTCAACACAACCAAAAACAGACGTTGTACGTCCATCATCGGGAACTGTAACTGTAAGGTCTTCGCCTTCCCATTTCAAGGAATAGCTGTTGACACCAAGTTTTGCAAGACGTTTTTGTGCTGTCTTGACAATGCCTTTTTGAATTGTTGCATAATCTTCATCGGACAAATCGCCTTGATCCAATGTAAGAACTGCATATTTGCTGTCGCCCAAATCAATGCCTTTTGTGATAAGGTTTACTGCTGCGTGATATTCTTCATATTTGCCGTAAGCCAAATCGTCGGGAAGTAATGAACAAACACCGACAAAAAGCAAAACTGCTACTAATATACTCAATAAAACTATTGAACTTTTCTTTGACATATGTTGCCTCCTAGTATGCGGTACATACCCATAAAGTATATATTACGAAAAGGCAATTGTCAAACAAAATTTATATTATATATATTATATAGAGCAAATTTTTATCGTCTTTTTGATAGGAAAAAGGCAACAATTGACGCAACTACAACTGCTATTGCCAAGTCCAAGAAAAAGTGTCTTAAATCCAACTTGCCACCCATTGCCAAAAACAAAGCAAACGAACCAAGCCAATAAAAAATACCCGTCAAAATTCCTTTGAACAAAAATTTTTCTTCTCTTGTGGCAACGGCTACACCAACTGCGACGGACACCACTTTGATTACTTGATTTATAATGGGAATTACGTCCACGCCAAAGGTGAAAAATCGTGCCAACAAAGACATAATCAAAATGGCAACAATACTTACAAAAAGAGCAACAACACAACCTTTAATTGCTTGCGACCACACACCGTTTTTAAATGATTTTTGCAAAAAAAAACCTCCGAATAGACTAACAATAGTCTATTCGGAGTGGGTTGACAATATTAAAAAATTATTTAATTTCGTCTGTTTCGTCTTTCTTTTCTTCCTTTCCGCCAACGACGTCTGCTGCTTCTTGACCATCGGGTACCAAAGAGTGGATACCTTGACGCAACAATTTGATTGTGCATTCTTCGCCAACACAGCCTGTTCTGATTGTTACGTACATATCGTCAAGTTGTACAATTGTGCCAACGATACCACCGATTGTGATGATTTCACTACCGACACCAAGTTTTGCCATCATTTCTTCGCTTTTTTTCTTTTGTTTTCTTTGAGGGATGACTGTGAGCAAAATCAAACCAACAAGCATCACGCCCAATACAACCCAAGTAATCCAACCGGAATTATCTTGAGGGGTTTCTTCAAAAAAACTAATCAAGTTTAACAACATTTTTGTTCACTCCTTAAATTTATAGTTAAATTATACACTTTCAACACTTAAAAATCAATTGAATTTGATATGGTTTAATCACTTAATGCCATAGTAGTCAAAATAAAATTGCTTTTTGAATTCTTGAAAACGATTTTCATCAATTGCTTTGCGAATATCTTCGGCAAACTTCAACAAAAATCTAACGTTGTGGATGCTCAAAAGTTGAGCAGCCAAAATTTCGTTGCAATTTACCAAGTGACGCAAATATGCTTTGGTATAGTTGCGACAGCAATAGCAATCACAATTTTCGTCCAAAGGAGAAAAGTCTTCTTTATATTGTGCGTTGCGCACCACAACCTTGCCTTTGCTTGTCATTGCCGTTCCGTTTCTTGCCAAACGAGTGGGCAAAACACAGTCGAACATATCAATGCCCCTTTCCACACCTTCCAAAATGTAATCGGGAGAACCAACACCCATCATATATCTGGGCATATTTTCAGGGTAATGAGGAGCCAAAGCATCCAACATACTTACCATTGTTTCTTTGGGCTCGCCAACAGACAAGCCACCAACTGCAATACCACATTCGGCAAATGGAATTGTTGCTTTTGCCGATTGCACTCTTAAATCTTGATACATATTGCCTTGAATAATGGGGAACAACATTTGCGTGTCGTTGACGTGGGCATTTTTGCATCGTTCCAACCAACGCAACGTTCTGTCCATTGCTTGTTTTGCGTATTCATAAGTGGCATCGGGACGACTGCACTCGTCAAATGCCATAATGATGTCTGCGCCAAGGTCTTCTTCAATTTTCATTACCTTTTCGGGTGTAAACAAATGTCTGCTTCCGTCAATGTGAGATGCAAACAAAACTCCTTCGTCGGTAATTTTTCTCAAAGGTCCCAAGGAAAATACCTGAAAACCACCACTATCTGTCAAAATAGGTTTGTCCCAGTTCATAAACTTGTGCAAACCACCGGCTTTTTTTACAAGTTCGTTGCCTGGTCTCAAATAAAGGTGATAGGTGTTTGACAACAATATTTGCGTACCAATTTCGTGCAAGGTGGAAGGCAACATTGCCTTTACCGTTGCCAAAGTACCCACAGGCATAAATGCAGGTGTTTTAATCACACCGTGAGGTGTGGTAAATTCGGCAGTTCTTGCCATTGAGTGGGGGTCTTTATGGTTGATTTTAAATGAGAATTTGGACATGGTTACCTTTATTTAATAAACATTGCGTCGCCAAAAGAGAAAAATCTATATTTTTCTTGGACGGCTGTATTATAAACGGACAACATTGAGTCTTTTGTACTGAAAGCAGACACCAACATAAGCAAAGTGCTTTCGGGCAAATGGAAGTTGGTAATCAATGCATCTACAATTTGAAATTTGTAAGGTGGATAGATAAAAATTTCGGTGTTGCCACTTTGAGCAACAAGTTTTCCATCTTTTGAAGCACTTTCCAAAACACGAACGGAAGTTGTGCCCACTGCAACAATTCTTCTGCCCTCTGCTTTTGCTTTGTTTACAACGTCGCAAGTGTTTTGAGATACGGAAAAATATTCCGAGTGCATTTTGTGTGTTTCCACGTCTTCTACGTTGACAGGGCGAAAAGTTCCCAAACCAACGTTGAGCAAAACGTCAACCATCTCCACACCCATATCTTTTATTTTTTGTAACAATTCTTGAGTGAAATGCAATCCTGCCGTGGGTGCTGCTGCCGAACCGTCAACTTTGCTGTAAACAGTGTTGTAACGGTCTTTGTTTTGCAATTTTTCTTTGATATA
>JAFQWS010000048.1 GCA_017407305.1 Clostridia bacterium | reverse complement strand
TCGATAGCGTGAACGAGTTCGTTGAGTTCCAAAACTGTAAGAGCTTTAATCTCTTCAATAAACTTTTTGATATCCATTGTTATAATCTCCTGTTAAAATTTTTTTGTTGGGCTTTTTGCCCCGATATTTTTGTTTTGTGTTGTGTTCCGTGAGGTGGAACGTTCCGTGAAGTGTGGTGAACTATTCACCTTTTTCTGCAATTGCATTCAAAGCAACTGCCAATCCGCGCATTGGTGCGGACAAAACAGATACCAACATTGCAAGCAATGTTTCTCTTCCGGGCACTTTGCTCATAGCATCGCAAGTTGCAGCATCTGCAAACTTTTTGTCGAACATACCGCACTTGATTTTCATTGTGTTGTACTTCTTGATGCCGTCGGCAGCAACCTTTGCAGGTGCGATAGCGTCGGAAGTACCAAATGCAAATGCGCTTGGTCCGTTCAATGCTTCGTCAAATTCAGTGTAGCCAAGTTCGTTCAAAGCCTTGCGGAACAATGTGTTCTTCAAAACTCTGTACTCAACGTCGTTCTTTCTGAATTCAGCACGGAATTCGGTATCTTGAGCAACTGTCAATCCCTTGTAGTCAATGATAACGAAAGATTGGCATTCTTGAATTTTTTGCTTCAATTGTTCAACAATCTCTCTTTTTTCAATTTGAGCAGGACTGAGTTTTACTTCATTTACCATTTTGACTTTTACCTCCTGTTTTATTTTTATAAAAAAACCCTTGTACCGTAGACTAAGCACAAGGGAAGGAAGTCTTTCGACCAACCAACTGCACCTCGGCAAGATTTACTGTTACTTGCTGTCTTTGGAACGGTTATAAGGGTTTATTTAATTGTTTGTTACAGAACTAGTTTGCTCTGTAGTTTACCTTGATGCCAGGGCCCATTGTTGTTGCAATTGCAACGCTCTTGAGGTAGGTACCCTTTGCAGCAGCAGGTTTTGCCTTGATGATGGCATCCATAACTGTTGTTACGTTTTCCAAAAGCTTTTCTTTGCCGAAGCTCTTTTTGCCGAAGATAACGTGACAGATGGATTGTTTGTCAACACGGTATTCTACTTTACCGGCTTTTACGTCGGAAATTGCTTTTGCAACGTCCATTGTTACTGTTCCGCTCTTGGGGTTGGGCATCAAACCCTTTGGACCAAGAAGTTTACCCATACGACCAACAAGACCCATCATGTCGGGAGTTGTGATAAGTACGTCAAAACCGAACCAGTTTTCTTTTTGAATCTTTTCGATGTATTCTTCTGCACCAACAAAATCTGCGCCAGCAGCAGTTGCTTCGTCTGCCTTTGCGCCCTTTGCGATTACCAAAACACGAACAGTTTTACCTGTGCCGTTGGGAAGAACTACAACACCACGAACTTGTTGGTCTGCGTGACGGCTGTCTACGCCAAGTTTTACGTGAAGTTCAAGAGTTTCGTCGAATTTTGCAGTTGCAATTTCAAGAGCCTTTTCAATTGCTTCTGCCATATCGTATTGCTTTGTTTTGTCAATTTTCTTCAAAGCGTCAACATATTTCTTACCCATTTGTAGCCTCCTTAACCTTCTACCACAATGCCCATACTACGAGCAGTGCCTGCAATCATAGAGCATGCTGTTTCCAAGGAGCTAGCGTTCAAGTCTACCATCTTGAGTTTTGCAATTTCTTCGATTTGAGCGTGTGTGATTTTTGCAACCTTTGTTTTGTTAGGTGTGGGACTTGCTTTGTCAATGCCACAAGCCTTTTTGATGAGAACAGGTGCTGGGGGAGTCTTCAAGATGAACGTGAAACTGTGATCTTGATAGATTGTTACAATTACAGGGATGATGAGACCTGCTTTGTCTGCTGTTTTTGCGTTGAAGTCCTTGGTGAAACCGGGAATGTTGATACCGTGAGGACCAAGAGCAGAACCAACCGGTGGAGCCGGTGTAGCCTTACCAGCAGGGAGTTGAAGTTTTACAACTGCCGTTACTTTCTTTGCCATGTTAGATTTCCTCCTAGATTTTTCGTGGTTTATCGAACACAACCCTTGTTGCGTTCTCCCATCCCGAGATTTAGTGTCGCTCGGGCGACATACAAAACGTTTTGCGCCAAAACTATTCTTCGGTCACAATAACGGGATTGTCGATTTTTTCCAGTTGAACAAAGTCCATGTCTACAGAAGTTTCTCTGCCGAACATGTTCAACAGTACTTTTGCCTTTTGATGGTCACGGTCGATTGCGCTGATAACGCCAACCAAACCTTCAAACGGTCCGCTTACAACTGTTACATTGTCGCCCACAACCATGTCGAAGTTGACAACGTACTCTTCCAAACGCAAACGTTTTACTTCGTCGTCGTCCAAGGGCCATGCTTTGCCGTTTGGGCCAACAAAACCTGTTACGCCACGAACGTTTGTCAGCATGAACCAAAGTTGAGAAGAGTACACCAACTTGATGAACACATAGCAAGGCATAATTTTTGCTTCGTACGCCTTCTTTTTGCCGTTCTTGTCGTCGATGCGAGTTTCCGTCAAAATTTTGATGTCCAAAATTTTGTCTTGCAAGCCACCGTTTTCCACCATTTGTTCAATGTTGGTTTTGACAAGACTTTCGTACTCGGAATAAGTGTGAAGGATGTACCACTTTGCGCTGTTATTTTCTGCCATAGTTCTTACAAATTAGAAATAAGTTTGATAAGGTACATGAAACCTGTGTCTACACCAAGAAGCAGAAGTGCAAAGAACAAAACTACAAGCAAAACGATACCTGTGTTTTTTGCAACTGTCTTAGCAGTAGGCCAAGATACCTTTTTCAATTCGCTCCAACTTTTAACAAAAAAGTTACCAAGCCTTTTGAAAATGTTTTGTTTCTTAGTAGCCATTGTGATTCTCCCTTACTTTGATTCCTTGTGAGCAGTGTGTTTTTTGCAGAATCTGCAGTACTTGTGGAATTCAAGTCTTTCTGTTGTTGTTTTGCCGTTTTTGTAAGTGTCGTAGTTGCGTTGTTTGCATTCTGTGCAAGCAAGAACAACCTTAACTCTGTTACCTTTCTTCGCTGCCATAATAAATCTCCTGTAATTGTGAAAAATTCCTACGGAGGGACTTTTTTGCACGCAAAAAATTACACCCCCGTATAGAAGTGCTAGAATATAATACCACATCTTGGCAATGATGTCAACGGATTTCACGCATTTTGCCACATATTTTTGCACTTTTTTGCAAGGAATTTTGCCCAAAAAGCCTACCACCGTTGCAAGTGGGTTTCTATGCTCAAATTATACCACAAAACGTGCAATTTTGCAACCAAATGGCATCTTTTCCACTGTTTTTCGCAAAATTGTTGCAAGTGGCAATTGCAAAAAATTCGTCAAAACCTTGCATAAGCAACGCAAAAACTCAAGGCTTGTTGATGGGGAAAACACCGCCTGCGTTTGGCAAATTTCGCACCAACAAAAGGGCAAAAAAATGCAAAACGAATTTTTGACAAAATTTTTTGCAATTTGCCATCAAAAGAAAAAATCCACTCAACTTTGCAAACAAAAATTGCAATGGGTATTGACAAAACCTGCAAGTTGGTATACAATGTAGTTCCCAAAAACGCAATC
>JAFQWS010000047.1 GCA_017407305.1 Clostridia bacterium | reverse complement strand
CTATACAATAAAGGGATGTTTGGCGCCGTCATTTCAACCAAGACGGACGAGAGATCCTTTTTTAAACATATCGTAAATACAAAAAGTGGCAAACGACAATTGTGCTGGTGCAAAAAGCACTATTGACAAAACCTTTTGGTTGTTTTACAATATCGTTGTAATTTTGGGAGAATAAAATGAAAAATAAATCTTCAGGTTTTTTCGGTAAAAAGGCAAAAACGCAAGAAAAGGCAAAACTCTATTCGGAAAAAGACAAACGAGGCAGTTTGCTGTTTTCCGGTATCATCATGCTGTTGTTGGGTGGTGGATTTTTTGTTGCCCCCTTCATTTTTGAAACGTTAAGACAAGACTCTCTCACGATGTATGCAACGTGGGGCTTGGCAGTTGTTTTGGTGCTTGTTTCCATTTTGTCTTTCCATCAATTTTCCGTCAAAAACAAAGAGTTAAAGGCAAAAGACGGCAAGGATGACAAAAAGGCCGAAGAAAAGAAAGAAAAGAAAAAGAAAAACAAAAAGTACGACGACGTCATCTACGTGGAAGAAATGGAAATTGACGCAAGTCAACTTGACCTTGAAACCAACAAACCCCAAATCATCCAACCCAAAAAAGAAGAGCCTGTCATACAATATATTCCCCAACAAAGCGTTTTCCAATTTATGAACGCAGGCACACGACAACCTATGGAAGAAAAGTTCCAACAAATCTACCATATGGATCACAGCCAATTCGTTATGTACGTTGCTCGTTTGTTTGCAGCACGTGGCTTTGTTGTCAAATTGACGCCTGTGGTGGACAATCACGGCATTGATATGGTGGTGGAAAGGGACAAATCATCTTTTGCAGTAACCTGCATCAACAGACACAACAAACTTGTTTCAAAAGAAGACGTTGAATATTTGGCAAACATTTCCAAATTGGTGCAAGTCAAAGAAATTATGATTTTGACAAGTTCCTACTTTGATCGTAGTGCATTGGACTTTATTCGTGCCAAAAAGTTTTCAGCCGTGGATCGTACCATTTTGGAAGAAGACTTTATCAACGCAGTGGATTTCAGACGTTAAGTGATTTTTTACATTTGTTACATTTTAGGCAATCGCAAGTGCGGTTGCCTTTTTTGTTGAAAAGAAAGGCGGCAACAGCAACAAGGGGAGCCGTCCACCAACCTATTTTCAAAAGAAAGTGCAAAAGGCAACAAAAGCCCCACGAAAAAACAAATTGAAAGGCAACTGTCTTTATCGTTTTAAAAACACCCAATTCCTTTGCAATGGCAAACACCGTTGCCAAACAAGGTATGGTTGTCAAGTTGAAACAAACAAAACAAAATGCTCCTTCAAATGAAAGGCTGTTCAAAGTTGTCCCCAACACTTGCAAAGTGGAGATTATGGTTTCTTTTGCCGTCAAGCCACAAAGTGTGGAGGCAACAAATTGCCACTTGCCAAAACCAAGTGGCGCAAAAAGTGGTGCAAAAAACTTTCCAATTTCCGCCAAAATACTGTTTTCCAACTGATTGGTGTAAACAAATCCAAAGGTGAAATTGGACAACACCCAAGAAACCACGCTGGCAGGTACAATTACCAAAAAGGCTTTCTCAATAAATTCAAAGGCTCTTTTTGCCATCAACTTTGTTGCCGTCCAAAGGTCAGGCATGCGATAGGGTGGCATTTCAAAGGCGAAAAGGCTGTTGTCTCTTTTGGAAAAGGCGTTCAGTATTTTCCCGCCAAAGAAAATGGAAACAATTGCCACAAGGTAAAATCCAAGCCAAATCCACCCCAAACGAAACTGACTTGCAAAAAGACCAACCAACAAGGTTTTTGCCGAGCAAGGCATTTGAGGGGCAAGGGCGCACAACGTTTTTCTTTCACAATTGTTTTTTTATTCCTGAGAAACAACTTTGATGAAACGCTTTTGTGGATTTTTCATACTTTTTTCAAAATGTTTTGAAAAACACAAAAAAATTCCCTTTGAAAAAAAGCTGGGAAATTTTCATCTCAATGTGAAGTTCTCGGCAGACAACGAAACTCTCGCT
>JAFQWS010000046.1 GCA_017407305.1 Clostridia bacterium | reverse complement strand
GGATACAACACCTTGTGGATTCCCGGAACAGACCACGCATCAATTGCAACGGAAGTAAAAATTGTTGAACAATTGAAAGCACAAGGCATCACCAAAAACGATATTGGTAGAGACGGCTTTTTGCAAAAAGCATGGGAATGGAAAGAAAAATATGGTGGTAGAATTATCGAACAATTGAAACTTTTGGGTAGCAGTTGCGACTGGTCGAGAACACGCTTTACCATGGACGAACAATGCTCCAAAGCAGTCAAAAAAGTTTTCGTAGATTACTACAACAAAGGCCTTATCTATCAAGGGGACAGAATTATCAACTGGTGCCCCGTATGCAAAACGGCATTGTCCGATGCCGAGGTAGAATACAGCGAACAAGACGGTCATTTTTGGCATTATTCCTACTACACACCCGACGGAAGTCAAAAGGTCACTTTTGCAACCACACGTCCTGAAACAATGTTGGGTGACACGGCAGTTGCAGTCAACCCCAACGACAAACGTTATCAAGATATGGTGGGCAAAACTGTTGTCGTTCCTTTTGTAAACAGAGAAATTCCCGTCATTGCAGACGAATACGTAGATATGGAATTTGGTACGGGTGTTGTAAAAATCACTCCTGCACACGATCCCAACGACTTTGAAGTTGGCTTAAGACACAACTTGCCTGTAATTCGTGTTATGAACGACGACGGCACAATGAATCATCTTGCAGGCGAATTTGAAGGCATGGACAGATATACTTGCCGAAAGGAAATTGTCAAACGTTTGCAAGAAATGGGCAATTTGGTAAAAATTGAACCTCACAAGCACAACGTAGGCACTTGCTATCGTTGTCACACGACGGTAGAACCCATCGTTTCCAAACAATGGTTTGTCAAAATGAAACCTTTGGCAACACCCGCCAACAAAAAGGTCAAGAGTGGCGAAATTCGTTTCGTTCCCAAACGTTATGAAAAAATCTATTTCAACTGGATGGAAAACGTAAGAGATTGGTGCATTTCCCGTCAATTGTGGTGGGGACACCGAATTCCCGTATGGTACTGCCAAGATTGTGGCGAAGTTATTTGCGCAGAAGAAGCACCCAAAACTTGCACCAAATGTGGCAGTATTAACCTCAAACAAGACGAAGACGTTTTGGACACGTGGTTCTCCTCGGCACTTTGGCCTTTCTCCACGTTGGGTTGGCCTGACAAAACGGAAGATTTAAAAACTTTCTATCCCACGTCAGTTTTGGTAACTGCATACGACATCATTTTCTTCTGGGTGGCTAGAATGATTTTCTCTGCCATTGAAAACACTCAACAAATTCCTTTCAAAGATATTTTGATTCACGGTATCGTTCGTGACGAATTGGGAAGAAAAATGTCCAAATCTTTGGGCAATGGTGTTGATCCTGCCGAATTTATTGAAAAATATGGTGCAGACACCTTGCGTTTTGCATTGCTCAACGGCGTTGCCAACGGAAGCGACATGAGATTTTCTTCCGACAAAGTGGAAGCAACGAGAAACTTTATGAACAAAATTTGGAACGCCTCTCGTTTCGTTTTGCAAAATTGTCAAGACAATCCCACAATCAAGATTAGAAAGGACTTGTCCCGTTGCAATCTTTCCATTGTTGACAAATGGATTTTGGACAAAGTAAACAACCTTTGCGCCAACGTAAATCGTTTGATGGGTAAATACGAACTTGGCCTTGCCGAACAACAACTTTACGATTTCTTCTGGTCGGATTTCTGCGACTGGTACATCGAATTTTCCAAACCCGTTTTGTACGGAGACGATGCAAAACAAAAGCAAACGACGTTGTCGGTACTTATCCACGTTTTGGACAAAGCATTGAAACTTTTGCATCCTTTCACACCTTTCATCACCGAAAAGATTTATCAAAGTTTGCCCAATCACGGCGAAACGATTATGCTTGAAAAATATCCCAAAGCAACCAAAAAACTTGCCTTTGGTCAAGAAGCAGAAGTTGTGGAAGACATCAAGGAACTCATTTCCAAAATCAGAAATGCACGTGCAACCTATGCCGTTGAACCTTCCAAAAAGGTACGCGTATTTGTAAAGACGGAAAACCAAGAAATTCAACGTTGCGCTCACTACATCAAAAAACTTGCCAATGCCGAAAGCGTAGAGTTTGGTGGTGCACCTCAACAAGACAAAAACGTTTCCGTTGTCACCCACTTGTGCAATGCCGAAATTCCTTTGGGCGACTTGGTAGATAAAGTTAAGGAAATGGCACGTATTGAAAAAGAACTTGCCAAAGCACAAAAAGAAATTGATTTTGCCAACGTAAAATTGCAAAATCCCAACTTTGTTGCAAAAGCCCCTCAAGCCTTGGTGGAAAAGGAAAGAGAACACTTGGCAAAGTTTATTGCAATCAAAGAAGAATTGCTCAAACAAAAATCCGAATTGTAAAATTCATTAAAAAATAAAATTGCAACGATAAAAACGTACAAACAAAAAACTGCAAAAAAAAAGTCCGTGTATTGTCACGGACTTTTTTCTTTTTTGGTATTTACTTTTGGTAAAGTTTTTAATATAATGTTGGTGTAAATATATATAAAGGAGCAAAAGGCAATGACAAAGTTTTCCAAATTGACGGTGGTATTTTTGTTTGTGTGTGCAATGGTGTTGACCTTGTGCGCTTGTCAGCCTGCTCCTTGCAATCACGGTGGTGGTACGGCAACTTGCACCCACAAAGCCGTTTGTGCCTATTGTGGCGAAGAATATGGCGAAG
>JAFQWS010000045.1 GCA_017407305.1 Clostridia bacterium | reverse complement strand
GCCGCCGTGGCGTGCGTAGCCGCCGTAGGTATCTACGATTATCTTTCTGCCGGTGAGACCGCTGTCCCCGTGAGGTCCGCCTACAACAAAGCGTCCCGTGGGGTTGATGTATATTTTGGTGTTTTCATCAAGCAAATTTTCGGGGATAATTGCGCGGATAACCTGTTTTTCGAGAAGAACGCGCAAGAAATCCAGGTCGGTATCCTCGGAATGCTGGGTGGAAACCACAACGGAATCCACACGCACGGGGACATCGTCCTCGTACTGAACGGTTACCTGAGTCTTTCCGTCGGGGTAAAGCCCTTTAATAATTCCCTGCTTTCTTACCTCGGTAAGGCGGTATGCAAGGCGGTGGGCAAGGTATATGGGAAGGGGCATCAGATTTTCGGTTTCATCGCATGCGTAGCCGAACATCATACCCTGATCCCCTGCGCCGGTATCGTATTCGCTGTCGTCTTCCCCGGTCTTGGATTCAAGGGATCTGTCTACACCCATAGCAATATCGGGAGACTGCTTATCCAAAGCGGTGAGCACCGAGCAGGTGTCGCAATCGAAGCCCATTTTCGCTCTGTCAAAGCCGATCTCTCTTACAGCATTGCGGGCGATGGCGGGAATGTCTATCTGTGCGGTGGTGGTAATTTCGCCCATTACAAGAATAAGACCTGTGGTGCAGGCAGTCTCGCAAGCTACGCGGGCAGCGGGATCCTGCGCCAGGATAGCGTCAAGCACGCTATCGGAAATGCGGTCGCACACTTTATCGGGATGTCCCTCGGTTACGGATTCGCTGGAAAAATATTTTACCATAATTTTTTAATTCCTTCCTTTTTTTATCCCAAATTTTTCACAACAATAAAAACGCCTCACGAGAAGGCGTTTTGAAAAATTTACAGTCTTCTCATCTTCGAAATTTCTTTCACTGATTTAACACCTTGCAGTCACTGCAGGTTGTCGGGCTTCGCAGGGCAGTTCCCTCCACCACTCTTGATGATGCGTTATTTGTTTTTAGCGGAGATATAATACCATAAAATCCGCGGTTTGTCAAGGTTTATTTGAACTTTTTAAATATGGGAGATAACGGTTTATATATTAACAATGCTATGATTACGGACAGCATATATTTTACAAAGGTAAAGGGCAGATTGAAAACAAGCAACACCTCTGCAAGACCGAAGTTTGTGCCGAAGATGACGTTATACATATCCAGCATGGGCTGGGCCTGACCGCCGAAGTAAAGACCTATATAAAAAGGATAGGTTATAAACATATTCACGGGGAAGGAAATAACAGCTCCCGCCAGAGCGCCTGCTGCGCCTCCCAAAAAAGCGCCGAGTTTTTTGTGGAAAAATTTATAAATAAGCCCTGCAGGGACAACAAAAGCCACGCCCATAAGCGCGTTGGCTAATTCTCCGATACCGCCCGTTGAACCGTATGCAAGATGCACCGTGTTTTTAACCACGCAGACAAGCCCGCCCCACAAAGGACCTGCGGAAAAGGCTGTAAGGAGCGCAGGAAGATCGGAAAGGTCTAATTTTACAAATTCAGGAATAATAAAGGGCAAAGAGATCTCAAAAAACGGAAGCTGTAAAACCACCGATATTGCCGCCATTATTCCGCAAAGAGTGAGTGAAAGTAAGTATTTTTTGTTTTTCATGTAAACAACCTCAAAAAAGAAAAACCCCGATAGAAAAATATCGGGGTGTTTTAAGTAAAAACAACGCCCCCAGAAAGTCTGGGGGCGCATATTTTTGCATTTTTGCCTCTCGTATCCGGACTCTAACCGTCGGTATGGGAATTCCACCCATTCATGCCTTTCGGCTCGCGGACTTTACCGCCGGTAGGGAATTACACCCTGCCCCGAAGCTTAAATATATTAAGTTATATTAACTTATGCAAGGATTTCAGCAACAACGCCGGAACCAACGGTTCTGCCGCCTTCGCGGATAGCGAAACGGAGACCCTTTTCGATAGCGATGGAAGAAATGAGCTCAACGGTCATATCTACGTGGTCGCCGGGACGGCACATTTCGGTGCCTTCGGGAAGGGTGATAACGCCGGTAACGTCGGTAGTTCTGAAATAGAACTGAGGACGATAGTTGGAGAAGAAGGGCTTATGACGGCCGCCTTCTTTTTCGGTAAGAACGTAAACCTGGCCTACGAACTTGGTGTGAGGATTGATAGTGCCGGGCTTAGCAAGAACCTGACCACGCTCGATCTCGTCCTTAGCGATACCACGGAGAAGAACACCGATGTTATCGCCTGCTTCAGCGGAATCAAGAAGCTTACGGAACATTTCGATACCGGTAACAACGGTCTTTCTTGCCTTTTCAGCGAGACCAACGATTTCGATTTCGTCAGAAAGCTTAACAGTACCACGCTCTACTCTACCGGTAGCAACCGTTCCACGGCCGGTGATGGAGAATACGTCCTCAACGGGCATAAGGAAGGGAAGGTCGGAAAGACGGTCGGGAGTGGGGATATATGCGTCAACTTCGTTCATAAGCTCAACGATAGGAGCGTATTCGGGAGCGGAAGGATCCTTGTTTTCGGAAAGGAGAGCTTCTCTTGCAGAACCCTTAACGATGGGAATATCATCGCCGGGGAAGTCATACTCGGAAAGAAGTTCACGAACTTCCATTTCTACGATCTCTACGAGTTCTTCGTCGTCTACGAGGTCGCACTTGTTAAGGAATACTACCATTGCGGGAACGCCAACCTGACGAGCGAGCAGGATGTGCTCACGAGTCTGCTGCATAGGACCATCGGTAGCAGCAACAACGAGGATAGCGCCGTCCATCTGAGCAGCACCGGTGATCAGGTTCTTGACATAGTCAGCGTGGCCAGGGCAGTCGACGTGAGCGTAGTGACGCGCTGCGGTTTCGTATTCTACGTGACGGGTGTTGATTGTGATACCTCTTGCTCTTTCTTCGGGTGCCTTGTCAATTTCGTCATATTTCATGATTTCGGCGTGGCCTCTCAATGCCATAACCATTGTGATTGCGGCTGTCAACGTTGTCTTGCCGTGGTCAACGTGACCGATTGTACCGATATTGACGTGGGGTTTCGATCTGTCAAATTTAGCTTTTGCCATGTTTGTTTAATCCTCCTAACTAACTTTTTGTAAGTTAAAATTTCAAAAATTTTTCAATATAGTTATTATATATTATTTTTTTTGTTTGGTCTAGTCTTTTAGACTAGATATTTTTTACTTGTTGAGCAATTTTTTGCTCATTGCTTCGTTTACTTGTGCAAAGTGTGAGAACTGCATTGTGAAGTTGCCTCTGCCTTGTGTCTTGCTTCTTAAGTCGGTTGCATAACCAAACATTTCTGCCAAGGGAACAAATGCACGAACAACTTGCGTACCATTGACGTTTTCTACACCTGTCAAGTTGCCTCTGCGAGCGGAAATATTGCCCATTACGTCTCCAACGTAGTCGTCGGGTACCATGACTTCTACTTTCATCATGGGTTCCAACAAAACGGGAGATGCTTTTGCTTCGGCTTCTTTAAATGCCATAGAACCGGCAATTTTGAAAGCCATTTCGCTGGAGTCAACAGGGTGCCAACTGCCACCTGTAACCGTTGCTTTGAAATCAATTGCTTGGAAACCGGACATAACACCACTTTTTGATGCTTCTTCAATACCTGCTTTGATGGCGGGAAGATATTCTTTGGGAACGTCGTTGTCGCGTGTTTTGTCTTCAAAGACAAAGCCTTTACCTGCTTCCAATGGTTCAATGGTCATGATTACGTGACCATATTGACCTTTACCACCAGATTGGCGAGAGTATTTCATGTCGCTTGTTGCAGTTTTAGTGATGGTTTCTCTGTAAGAAACTTGAGGTTTGCCTACGTTTGCTTCCACTCTAAATTCACGCAACAATCTGTCTACGATAATTTCCAAGTGCAATTCGCCCATACCTGCAATGATCGTTTGACCTGTTTCGGCGTCGTGGTAGGTTTTGAAAGTGGGGTCTTCGTCTGCCATTTTCAAAAGGGCTGCCATCATTTTTTCTTCGCCTGCTTTTGTTTTGGGTTCGATTGCAATTTTGATAACGGGTTCGGGGAAAGTCATACTTTCCAAAACCAAGGGGTGCTTTTCTGCACACAACGTGTCGCCTGTGCGAGATTCTTTCAAGCCAACGACTGCGACGATTTCGCCTGCATACGTTTCTTCAATTTCTTGACGTTGGTCAGAGTGCATTTGCAAAATTTTTGCAATGCGTTCTCTTTTGCCTCTTGATGAGTTGTAAACTGTTGTGCCTACTTTGAGTGTGCCGGAATAGACACGCAAATAGGAAAGTTTGCCAACGAAGGGGTCTGCAACGATTTTGAAGCACAATGCTGCAAAAGGTGCGTCGTCGTCTGTTTTGGCAACAACTTCTTTTTCTTCGTCGTCAGGATGGAAACCAACCATTTCCTCAACGTCCAAAGGAGAAGGCAAGTATTGGCAAATTGCGTTGAGCAACAATTGTACACCCTTGTTTTTGTATGCTGTGCCACAAAATACGGGGTTTACTTTGTTTTGGCAAACGGCCTTGCGCAAATTTGTCTTGATGATATCAACGGACAAATCGCCTTCTTCAAAATATTGGTTGACAATGTCTTCGTCGTCAGCACAAAAATCTGCGATAAAGTCCACAACGTCTTGGTGGGCTTTTTCCGTTTCTTCCACCATATCGGCGGGGATTTCCACCGCTTGGTAGTTCATACCTGTGCTGTCCGTCCAAACGTATGCTTTCTTTTCAATGACGTCGATGATGCCTTTGAAAGTTTCACTTTTGCCAATGGGCAATTGTACGGGCAATGCGTTTGCGCCAAGTCTTTCTTTCATCATATTGACGACGTTGTAGAAGTTTGCACCGGGAACGTCCATTTTGTTTACAAAGGCAATGCGAGGTACGCCATAGTTGCTGGCTTGACGCCAAACTGTTTCACTTTGGGGTTCTACGCCACCTTTTGCACACAATACTGCGACTGCACCATCCAAAACACGCAAGGAACGTTCGACTTCTGCTGTGAAGTCGACGTGTCCGGGTGTGTCAATGATGTTGATGCGATATTCGCTGTTGGTGAATTGGTCTTTCCAACTGACGGTGGTTGCTGCCGAACCGATTGTGATGCCTCTTTCTTGTTCTTGCACCATACTGTCCATTACGGCAGTACCTTCGTGAGTTTCGCCAATTTTTCTAATTTTACCAGAAAAGAACAAAATTCTTTCGGTGGTTGTTGTTTTGCCTGCATCAATGTGCGCCATGATGCCTATGTTGCGCACTAAATGAAGAGGATATTGTCTAGACATATACTAAACACCTCTTACCAACGGAAATGGGCAAATGCCTTGTTTGCTTCTGCCATTTTGTGGACATCTTCTTTCTTTTTGTATGCGCTACCAACGCTGTTTGCTGCATCCATGAGTTCGCCTGCAAGTCTGTCAGCCATGTTGCGTTCGCTTCTTTTTCTTGCGTAACCGACCAACCAACGAATTGCCAACGTTTGTCTTCTTTCAGGTCTGATTTCCATGGGGACTTGGTAGTTGGAACCACCAACACGTCTGGCTTTAACTTCCAAAACAGGCATCAAATTGTTGATTGCTGTGTTGAAAACTTCAATGGGTTCATTGCCGGTTTTTTCTTTAATGATATCAAATGCACCATACACAATTTCTTGTGCTGTGCCTTTTTTGCCGTCTTGCATGACTTGGTTGATGACTTTTGATACAACCTTGGAGCCATATACAGGATCGGGAAGTACGTCTCTTTTAGGAACACCACTTCTTCTGGGCATTGTAAAATTCCTCCTTTACATTTTTTTTTGTTGATTTTTGTTTTTTTAGATACAGCCAACTCGACGGATTTCTCCGGAGAACCTTCTGCACTTATTTTGTGCATACTGCTCTATCGTGAATGTCAAAAATTAACAAATTCAGACAATCACTTATTGAACTGTAAACTGTGTGACTCAAAATTTATTTATTATTTTTTGGGTCTCTTGGCGCCGTATTTGCTTCTGGATTGTCTTCTCTTTTCGACACCAGCAGTATCCAACGTGCCACGAATTACGTGGTAACGAATACCGGGAAGGTCTCTAACTCTTCCGCCACGAATAAGGACAACCGAGTGTTCTTGCAAATTGTGACCTTCGCCAGGGATATAGCATGTGCCTTCCTTGCCGTTGGTACGACGAATTCTGCAAATTTTACGCATTGCAGAGTTGGGCTTTTTGGGTGTTGTCGTGGTGACAGACAAGCAAACGCCACGTCTTTGAGGGCAAGCGTCAAGCAAAGGTGTTTTGCTCTTTTCTTGTTCTCTCGTTCTGCCTTGTTTAATCAATTGGTTGATTGTTGCCATTTTTTTTCCTCCTTTCAATAGTAATTGTCTGAACCTAATTTGTAAAACTAGGAAATCTATAATAAAAGGCTTAGTTGCCTTCTATTTCGTTTATTAAACCCACCACTCCACATTTTACATCAAGTTGGTACTTTTTAGCAAACTCTTGAGCGGTGTTATTGGAAAAAATTTTAATTTTTTTCTCTTTTGCCAGCATTTTTATCTCTTTTTTGTAGTTTTCGTCAGCATCAGTTGCCAACCAAATCTCTTTAAGCCTGCCAGCTTTGGCTTCTTTTGTAACTTGCCGTTTGCCCAAAACGACTTTGGGCAAACGGTCAGTTTGTATTTGTTTGTTACTGTTCATCTTCATCAATTGCCAATTCTTCAATTTGATATTGGCTTTCTTCTTGTTTTACGACGGGAACAAGTTGAGATTCACGATATTCTTTGAAACCTGTACCTGCGGAAATAAGTTTACCAATGATGACGTTTTCCTTCAAACCAAGTAAGTTGTCTTTCTTGTTTTTGATTGCTGCTTCAGTCAATACGCGAGGTGTTTCTTGGAAGCTGGATGCAGACAAGAAACCTTCTGTGGAAAGTGCTGCTTTGGCAATACCTTGCATGATACGTTGTGCCGTTGCAGGTACGCCACCGTTTTGCAATGCTTTTTGGTTGGCTTCGTCAAAGGTGATGAGATCTACCTTTTCGCCGGGCAACAAGTCTGTGTCACCTGCGTCCAAAACCAAAACTCTTCTGAGCATTTGTCTGATGATGATTTCGACGTGTTTGTCGTCAATTTCAACACCGTTGACACCACGGTAGGTGACTTGAACTTCGTCAAGCAAATATTCTTCCGTTGCGTTGAGACCTTTGATTTGCAACAATTCTTTGGGATCGATGGGACCTTCTGTCAATGCGTCACCACTGTTGACACGTTGTCCATCTTGAACCTTGAGTTTGCTGGAATAAGGGATTTTGTTGTAAACTTTTTCTCTGCCGTTGTCGTCTGTTACGGAAACAATGCGTTTGTTACCCTTAACTTTGACACTGACTGTACCACTGATTTCGGAAATGGTTGCGCATCCTTTGGGTTTGCGTGCTTCGAACAATTCGACGACGCGAGGCAAACCTTGCGTGATGTCGTCTGCTGTTGCAACACCACCTGTGTGGAAGGTACGCATTGTCAATTGTGTACCAGGTTCACCGATGGATTGTGCTGCGATAACACCAACTGCTTCGCCCTTTTGAACAGGACGGTTGTTTGCCATGTTTTTGCCGTAACATTTTGCACAAATACCTGTCTTGCTCTTGCAAGTCAAAACTGTACGGATGTACATTGCAACGATTTCAATACCATCATTTTTGAGTGCTTTGATTTTGTCCAAGATGTGAGGTGTGATCATTTCGTCGTAACCGCACAAAACTTCGCCTGTCTTGGGATTGCACAAAGGCAATTGTTCTTGGTAATCAAAGTAGGTTTCCACTTTGCCTGTTTCAAGGTCTTTTACCTTGTAACCACCAATGTAGAATTTACCAATGATTCTGTCTTCAAAGTTTTCAATGACGGAACCTTTTGCAGAACCTTTGATTTCTTCCACCCATCTACCAGTAGGTCTGGAACCTTTGCAACAATCGTCTTCTGTGATGATAACTTGGTGAGATACGTCAACAAGTCTTCTGGTAAGGTAACCGGAGTCTGCCGTTTTAAGTGCTGTATCTGCCAAACCTTTTCTACCACCGTGGGAAGAAATGAAGTATTCCAATACCGACAAACCTTCTCTAAAGCAAGATTTGATGGGCAATTCGATTGTTTTACCTGTGGTGTCGGACATCAAACCACGCATACCACAAAGTTGGACCAATTGTGAGATGTTACCACGAGCACCAGAGTCGCTCATCATCTTGATGGGGTTGTTGGGTTCGAATTGACCTTTGACTGCTTCTGTAACCTTTTGGAAAGCTTCCGTCCAAATTTTGACAATTTCTTGGTGACGTTCGTCGTCTTGCAAGAATCCGTCTTCGTAGTTTGTTTCCACTTCGTCAATTTCGCTTTCGGCTTTTGCCAAAATTTCTGCTTTGACTTGAGGAACGTGCATATCAAATACGCTTGTTGTCAAACCGGAAATTGTACTGTATTTGTAACCCAATGCCTTGATGTTGTCCAACATTGTTGCAGTTACGCTTGTGCCGTAGGTGTTGAAGCATTGTTCAACGATTTTGGACAAGTTTTTCTTGCTACCGCAAAGGTGTTTGCCTTGAGCAATCATCTTGTGGGTGACTTCTACGGAAACGCCAAGTTTGTTGCATTGTTCGTCGTCAACAGGGTTGAAACTTGCTTTTGTGCCGTTTTCCAAATCGTAAGGAGGCAATGCTGTGAACAAAATCATTCTGCCCACTGTTGTAAGCATGTATTTTGCCAACAACATTTCCACAGGATCGGAAAGGGTTGCAAGTTTTTGGTGCAATTTTGCACGGCCTTCTTCGGTGTTTGCCAAAGGACGTTTGACCAAAATCAACGTTTGCAACGTGATATCTTTTGCAACGTATGCCAAGTAGGCTTCGTCAAAAGAGGAGTAACGGTGATATTGGTTGAATTTTTCCAATTGGTCTGCCGTTTCAATTGCATCGTCTTTGACTGTGGACAAGTAGTAGCAACCCAAAATCATGTCTTGTGTAGGAGACACGATAGGTTTACCGTCGGACAACTTCAAAATGTTGTTTGCTGCAAGCATCAAATATCTTGCTTCCGTTTGTGCTTCAATGCTCAAAGGAACGTGAACTGCCATTTGGTCGCCGTCGAAGTCGGCGTTAAATGCAGGACATACCAAGGGGTGCAATTTGATTGCTCTGCCTTCAATCAAGACGGGTTCGAATGCTTGAATAGACAATCTGTGCAACGTGGGAGCACGGTTGAGCATGACGGGATGTTCTTTGATAACGTCTTCCAAGATGTCCCATACTGCAGAGTCGGCTCTTTCTACACGTTTCTTTGCAGATTTTACGTTGTGGCATTGATTGGTTTGCACCAATTTTTTCATAACGAAAGGTTTGAACAATTCCAATGCCATTTCTTTGGGAATACCGCATTGATGCATTTTGAGTTCAGGACCGACAACGATAACTGAACGACCAGAATAGTCAACACGTTTGCCCAACAAATTTTGACGGAAACGACCTTGTTTACCTTTGAGCATACTTGTCAAAGATTTGAGTTCGCGATTGCTTGCACCCGATTGAGGACGCTTTGCACGACTGTTGTCAATGAGGCTGTCAACTGCGTCTTGAAGCATTCTCTTTTCGTTGTTGAGCAAAGATTCGGGAGCGTTCATGTCAATCAAACGTTTCAAACGGTTGTTTCTGTTGATGACGCGTCTGTACAAATCGTTGAGGTCACTTGCTGCATATCTGCCACCATCCAATGGTACCATGGGACGCAAATCGGGAGGCAATACGGGCAAAACTGTCAAAACCATCCATTCGGGCTTGTTGCCACTGCGACGGAAAGATTCGACAATGTCCAAGCGTTTCATCAACGTTGTTTCTTTGTTTTCTTTGTCTTTGTTCTTTTTCTTTTTGAATTGTGCTTTGAGTTCTTCCGATTCTTTGTCCAAATCGATATTTTGCAACAATTCTCTTACACTTTCGGCACCTGTGCCTGCACGGAAAGCTTTTGTTGTTCCGTACAATCTTTGGAAGCCACGAAGTTTGTCAATGGAAACCATTCTCTTATATTTGAGAGGGGTTTTTGTGATTGTTTCGACAACTTCGTACATTTGTTCGTGTGCAAATTCTTCAACGAAAGATACGTCTTTGCCAATGTTTTGTGCGACAACGTTGGAGACGGCAACTTTCAACAAGTCTTCTTCGCCATTGTCTTGTTTTGTCAAAATGGAGCATACGACGTCGGCAATTTTGTACGTATCGTTGCATGCAGACACTGTTTGACAAATTGTTGTCAAAACGTCTTGATCGCCGTTGTTTGCCAAAGCAAATTTCAATTCTTCATTGATATCGCTGGACAACAATGCGTTGAGATAATCGTTGAGATTTTCTTCTGTAACGTTTTGTTTGATTGCATCGGCAATTTCTTCGCCCAAAAGGACACCACTTTGGTGAATATATTTTGCCAAAGCACGTGCTTTTGTGATTGCGACAAATTCTTTTTCGCAAGTTTCGCCTTTGAGTGTTGCTTTGAAATCTTCATATTGATCGGCAGAAATGATTGTGCCAACTTCAATTGTTGTGGGCAAACCAATTTCTTCTTTTGTCAAAATGACGTATTCTTGGAAGTTTACCAAGGATTCCAAATCTTTGGGGGACATACCCAAAATGAGACCCATTCTGGAAGGCACACCACGCAAGTACCAAATGTGGGATACGGGTGCGGCAAGTTCGATGTGGCCCATTCTTTCACGGCGAACCTTTCTTTTTGTTACTTTGACACCACATTTTTCACAAACAATGCCTTTGTAACGAATACGTTTGTATTTGCCACAGTGACATTCCCAGTCTTTT
>JAFQWS010000005.1 GCA_017407305.1 Clostridia bacterium | reverse complement strand
TTGCGTCGTAAGTAAAGTTTACGTTGGCAAATCTGGAAAGCATTTTGCCTCTTGTCCAAGTCAAGACGTTGCCGTCAACGTTGGTGGGATTGCAACCGTCGTAAGTTACAGTGTTTGTATTGATGACATATGGTTCAAGGTTGCCCCATTGGTCGTAGATAAAGCCAATGGTGTTGACTGAAACTAGTTTGTCTTCCCATCCTGTGGAATAGTTGTAAACCTTTGCTTCTGTAGGCACCACGGAGTCCAACGACGTAGTTGTGTAGTCGTAAACACATTTTGCAACCAAGTTGCCTCTATTGTCGTATTGGTAGGTAAACGTTTGTCCCAATACAAAGTTGTTTTCACGAACAAGTCTATTTAATCCGTCGTATTGGTAACTGGTTGTGCCATACAAAGAGATATTGCCGTTGGAGTCGTATTCTACGTTGTTGGTTTCTTCCAAAACGGCGTTGCCGCCAATCAATCGGTAAACCTTTTCTTTTTCCACGTAGGTGGTTGTGCCTGTCACGGAAAGATCCAACGCTCTTGAAGAGGTTCCTTGTTTGCGTGGCACGTATGTAAATTCCCTTTTTAAACCATTGTGGTCGTTGTTTGCCCAAGTTTCAGCCGACAATCTGTTGAGATCGTCTTTTGTATAGAACGTTTCCACGTCGCCGTGGACTTCTTTGGAAATTTCGTCTGTACAAAAGTTTTTGTACGTATAGGTCGTGTCGGAAGAGATCGTTTGATCCAATTTATTCTTTACTTTGCTCAAACGCGTGCCTTGTTTTTCCACTTCCGTCTTGAACACTTCTACGCCATTTTGCATCGTTTGTACTTGTTGCAATTGACCAAGGTCATCGTATAAATAATTGTAAACTCTTGACGCATAGTTGTCAATAGTGCGTTGCAATTCTTTTTTGTCACTTTTGTCTTCGCCTGTGACTGGGTCTTGGTAAACGTTTTCCAACATCAAGTCCCATTGTTGTGTGGTTTTGTTGTAAAGCCATTCTTTCGTAAGGTTGCCGTACTTGTCCCATTCGCGCTTTACTTTGTCTTGGTTGGTATATTCCATTTCCGCTTGGCTTTTGCCCGACGTAAAGTCTTCACTTGTTATACTAAGTTTAAACTCCGTGCCGTCATCCACCTTTACTTGGCTCAATCGGTTGAGTTGGTCATAACTGAAATAGTAACTGTTTATTCCGTTGTCGTAACGACTGATTCTGCCGTTGGCGTACGTCAAATTGTTTTGAGCAAAGTCGGAATCAACGCTTGCATTGACTTGGCTGAGACGTTGTTTGCCATCGTAAAAATAGTTTACGGTGTTTGAGTTTGGAGATGTTGTTCTTGCAAGCATACCGTCCGAATTGTATTGATGAGACGTGACGTAATCCACTCCGTATCTTTTCTCTTTTTGCGTTGCCAAGTTGCCTGTCGTGTGGTAGGTATATTCTTCCAACAAATTGGCAAGCCCCAATGCTTCTTTGTACGTCTTTCTTTGCGTAAGATTGCCTTTGGCATTGTAAAAACTTTCTACGTAAATGCCGTTTACGTCTTTTTGCAAAATAGGACGAAAATATTGGTCGTATTTTGTCCACTCTTCCAGTGTCGTTTGACCGTATTTGTAATATTTGGTTCTTTGGTACAAACCATCACTTTCCAATACGTATTGACTTAACACAGTCTTGTCTTCGTCTTCTGTAACGACAGCGCATCTTAGTGCACTAAATACCCTTGCGCCGTATCCTGCGTTCAAATTAAAACCGCTTACTCCTGGTACAAAAGATTTGCCGTCGTTATACCAAAAGTCATAGTTGGACGAGTTTTTCATTTTACTGAACAACGTGTTGAGATAGTCCTTTTGTGTGAAAATTTGGCCGGTCACTTGGTTGTCGCCTTCCCAACTCAACGTCATCTTTTGAAGTGGATACCAATTGGTAAAATCCACGTCTTTGGTGCTCAGTGCTTGACCTGTTGGAACGTTGAGGCATAACCACGTTTGTCTGGTAGGCAGTTTGCTGAGTATTGCTCCGCCTGCAATAAGGGAAAATTCCAAAAAGCCAACTGCTTCAAATCTAACTTTTAATTGGGCAGAGTCTTCTCTTAAATGTACCGTCTTGCACTTGAATTGTTCCAAATTGCTGTTTGTATCAAAAGAAATTTCACACAACGTTTTTACACTGCTGTCTTGGTTTACTTGTTGCAACTTGGCTTTTAAACTTTGTTCGCCCGAAGGGCTCTTTCTAAAACTCTCTAATATAGCACTAATGCAAAATGCATAACTGCCCTTTTCCAACGTCGTTGCGTTAGGTACACAATCTGTACTTTCGGAAATTGCAATTTGCTGACTTCCTGTGGACAAATTGAGAACGCAACTTTGCGCTTTGTTGGTTTTGCCCACTTCAACAATACCATTTTCCCTTTGTGCGTAAACATAGTCGTTGGCTGTTTGTGAGAAAACAAAGTCATTGCTTCTTTGTGTGTAAGCCACGCTACTTGCAGTTGCGCCTACTTCCGTGCCACCCGATACGTTGTTTTCTCCGTCAATATAATAACGTTCCACTTTGTATGCATCACTCTTGGAATAGCAACTTTGGCAGTGAGAAACTTCCGTTTGTTTAAAGCCATATTTAAAGAATTTGGAGTCCACTACGTTTGTTCCTACTTTGTTGACGTAACTTGCCACTCTTTTGTCGTCACTGTAAGAGAATACAACTTTCTCGCCACTTAAATTGTCCGTAACTTCCACCAATTCGCCGTTGGCACCTTGTACGAAATCATAAGTAGCCATTGCTTCTCCTTGCAAATATTTGACGCTTTTCAATTCGTCGTTTTCAACTTCCATTTCTACCAACGAAGTCGTGCCTTTTTTGAGGTATATCTTGTTTGCCGTGGTATAGTCAAAAACGTATTGCTCGCCCATGCCGTCGGTCACTGTGGAAAGTTTGCCGTCACTGGTGTAAGTAATTTGCGTTGTGATTGGCTCGTTTCCTCTCTTTTCCCTGATTGTCGTAAGCACGCCACTGGACGAAAAAACTTTTTCAATAGTTTTGTTGTTTGTCAATAGGTAACTGCCGTCACTTTGTCTTTTAAGGACCAACTCTTTTTTGCCGTTTGCTTGGTAATACACGTCTGGATTTTCAAGTTTGCGCATTAGACATACGCGACTTCCGTTTTGGTCAAAATACAAATTGTTCGCATGGTAGCCTTGCAAATGCTCAAAGTAGTTTATCTTCCAGCCTTTTGCCACTCTGCCACTAGGTAACGTGCTTGGTGTGCAAAGTGCGCTTGCGTCATATACCAAACTGAATTTGGCAGGACAATAATCCCCTTGTGCCGAATACAATGGTTGATGCCACTTCAACTTGCCGTTGACCACGTTGACGGCATAACTGCCTTTGTCGCCTACGTCTTTGCCAAACGTTACCACTGAAGCATAGTCGTCATCAACAACAAACTTTTGTGTAAGTCCCAAAAATCTTTCAATTTGAATTTCGCCACTGCTTGCCACCAACGCAAAAATGTGCGTTTGCGTTTTTGCTCCTTCAATTGCATCCGTTACGTCAAATGTTGCATAAGTGTTGGTGCCATCGCTTTCTACGTGGACGTATTGGGGCGCATCAGCCATGGTTGGAATAGGCAATCCCACGTTGTTAACTTTGTACACACCTATTTTTCCAGCCATTTGACTTTGCAATTTTAACTTGACTTCCGCTTTGTGCAACGTTGAAAACACCGACTTGGGAGCAATTTCCAACGTGCAAAAAACAACGTTGTCGCTGTTGCAAATGTAGGGACTTGTTTCCCCTACACCATTTGTTAGGCGATTGATTCTCTTTAACGTCGCTGTTGCTGTTATAGGTTCAAAACCTATATAATTGAGTTCCATATATAAAATCCTCCTGAAAAAAAATTATTGTAAAAGAAAACCGCTTGGCTTTTTGGCTTAATACCAAAAGTCAAACGGTTTATGTACTTTTATTATATCACGGATTTTCTCTTGTCAAGACCTTTGTGCCATTTTGCGGAAAACACCCTTGCTCTTGACAAATAAAAAAACGCCCAAAAAAGGGCGTTTTTCTTATTTTGTCAAAGCATATTTGTTAGTTGTTGGGGGTGGGGACATTTTCGATACGTTGCCACTCGCCGTTGAAATAGACTTTTGCTCTTTCGTGAAGTTCTTTTTGCCATTTGGGTTGGAACAATGGTTTGTTGTCATTTAAATAAATGTTGCAATGCAAGGTGCAAAGAGCACGTTGGGCAATTTTGCAACCTTGGGGAATAACCAAGTAGTCCAGACCAAGACATTGATAAATTGCATCATTTTCAATGGTATGAACGTTGTTCAAATTTATCAAGTCCAAGTTGCAATAATAAAAGGCAAGGGATTGGAGAACTTGTACGTTGTTCAAATTGACAATTTTCAAAGTTTTGTAATTGCCACGAAATGCGTAAGCTTCAACGTCAACAACCGTTTCGGGCAACGTGAAGGTTTCTCCCACGAAGCTTTCCAAACAGCACAAAACTTTTGTCAAATTTTTGTCGTACAAAACACCGTCTTGAAAATGATAGTTGGGGTTTTGCTCGTCAACGACAACGTTTTGGATGGAACTGCCTACACCCAAAAAGCCTTGTTGCAAACTGGTTGCCGTGGCCGGAATTTGAATTGTCTTTAAATCGGTGCATCCACCAAAACAATCTGCACCAAAACTTTGGCAAGGGTTGTCGCCAATGGTCAATGCCATAAGGCGAGAACATTGATAAAATGCCCTTTGACCAATGGACGTGATCGTTGCCGTTGTGGGCAAAACGATGGTGATAAGTTTTGATGCATGTTTGAAACACTCGTCTGCCAAACTTTCGCAGTTGGCAACAACGTCGTATTTGGTACCACTTTTTGCAGGGGGATATTTAACCAAGGTCTTGCCGTCTTTGGAATACAAAACACCATCTATTGCTTTGAAAAATTGATTGGAAGAGGGCACTGCAAATTCCTTCAACTGAGCAGAATTGGAAACAACTTGCTCCACAGAGGAGGACAAAGTGATTTTTGTAATCTTGTTGTTTTCCCCCGTGTTGACGGAAACAACTTTTTTGCCATTTTGTTGCATGGGAACAATCAACTCGGCGGTATCGTCGCTAACGTCAACAATTTGGGTGCGAGAAGTAAATTTTACGTTTTTATAATAAATTCCGTCGATTTCATTGATTGGTGTGTCGTATAAGGAAAGTGCCACGCACAAAACGCCCACCAAAAGAACGCCTGCAATGATACCTGCAACAATGCGTACGTTTTTCTTCATAATTACCTCGAAAACTGCGCCCAATCAAAAGTTTGGGCAAGTCTTACTTTTATTTATGTGCAAAGATATTAACACATATTGACAATTCTTGCAACAAAAAAGCCCCAAACCCTTGTTTGAGGCTTTTAAATTCCGTTAGTCGGCAGATTCTTCTTGTTCTGCGTGAGGTGCTGTGGTAACACAAACAACCTTGCTGTCGGCATTTTTGAATTTCATAATGCGTACACCCAAAGTGTCACGGCCATATTTGGAAATGTCACTGGCGCTGACTCTGATGGCAATTCCGTTGTCTGCAATAAGCATGACGTCTTGGTCGGGAGTGACAACTTTCAAGTTGACAAGTTTTCCCGTCTTGGCGTTGAACACACCTGCTTTGATACCTTTGCCTGCACGACATTGCAAACGATAGTCTTCAATTTCACTGCGTTTGCCAAAGCCGTTTTCGGAAACGGTGACAACTTGGCATCCTTCGTTGACAACACACATATCCACTGCATAGTCGTCATCTTCCAATTTGATGCCACGTACACCTTGTGCTTCACGGCCCATGGGTCTTACGTCATCTTCTTTGAAACGTACACATTTGCCTTCGTGACTTGCCATCAAAATTTCGTCGTTGCCACTGGTCAACGCAACGGAAATAAGTTCGTCGCCTTCCACCAATGAAATGGCAATTTTGCCTGTCTTTCGGATAGAGTCAAATTCTTCCAAAGGCGTCTTTTTGACGGTGCCGTTTTTTGTTGCCATAAACAAGTTGCCACAACTGTCTTCTTTGCGAGGGATGACGGCTGTTACTTTTTCGCCGTTGTCCACTTGCAACAAGTTGACGATTGCTCTGCCACGGGCTGTCTTTTCTGCTTCGGGTACGTCGTAACCTTTGATGCAGTAAACCTTGCCCTTGTTGGTAAAGAACAACAAATCGTCGTGGGTGTTGGAAACAAACATTGTTTCGACAAAGTCTTCTTCTTTGGGTTTGTGCGCAGTTGCACCTTTGCCACCACGGTGTTGCAAACGATATTCGCTGATGGGCAAACGCTTGACGTAACCTTGGTGCGTCATGGAAATCATGACGTCTTGTCTTTCAATCAAGTCGCCAATGTTGAGTTCTTCGTAGTCGTTGGAAATTTCCGTACGACGAGGTTGACCGTATTTTTCTTTGATTGCAGTAATTTCGTCAACGATAATGTTGTCCACACGTTGAGGATTGTTCAAAATGTCTTTCAAATCTGCAATGAGTGCTTCCAATTGTTCCAATTCGTCGTGCAAAGATTTGACGTCAAGTTGGTTCAAACGAGCCAATTTCATTTCCAAAATTGCGTTGGCTTGTTTGTCGGAAAGGTCAAAGGTCGTCATCAACAATTCCATTGCGCATGCTCTGTCTTTGCTGGCTTTAATGATGGCAATAACTTCGTCTATGTTGTTTTGTGCAACAACCAAGCCTTTGACAATGTGGCAACGATCTTCTGCCTTTTCCAAATCGTATTGGGTGCGACGGACGATAACTTCTTGTTGGTGTTTGATATAGTAGGACAAAACTTCCTTCAAGTTCAAAATTTTGGGTTCGCCGTCAGCCAATGCCAACATGATGACACCAAAGGAAACTTGAAGTTGCGTGTGCTTGTACAACATATTGAGCACAACTTGTGCATTGGCATCACGTTTGAGTTCGATGACAATGCGCATGCCTTGTCTGTCCGATTCTTCTTTTACGTCGGAAATGCCTTCGATTTTTTTGTCTTTTACCAAGTCGGCAATGGAGATGATGAGTCTTTCTTTGTTGACTTGATAGGGAATTTCCGTGACGATAATTCTTTCGCGATTGCCCACCGTTTCAATTTCCGTTTTGGCACGGATGATGATGGAGCCACGTCCCGTTTTGTAGGCTTGTTTTGCACCCATGGGTGTCATCATCAAGCCACCCGTGGGAAAGTCGGGGGCAGGAAGATATTGCATCAATTCTTCCACCGTGATTTCCGGATTGCGAATTTGTGCAATGGTTGCATCAATAGTTTCGGAAAGGTTGTGAGGGGGGATGTTGGTTGCCATACCAACGGCAATACCATCGGCGCCATTTACCAACAAGTTGGGGAAACGTGAAGGCAATACCGTGGGTTGTTGCAAAGTGTTGTCAAAGTTGGGATAGTAATCAACGGTGTTTTTGTCAATTTCTCTCAACATTTCAGAGGCAATTTTGGAAAGTCTTGCCTCGGTATATCTTTGTGCTGCGGGCGGATCGCCGTCAATGGAACCAAAGTTGCCTTGACCATCCACCAATGGACAACGGATGGAAAAGTCTTGTGCCAAACGTACCAATGCATCATATACTGCGCTGTCGCCGTGAGGGTGGTATTTACCCAAAACGTCACCAACAATTCTTGCGCACTTTCTGTAAGGCTTGTCGTTGAACAAGTTGAGTTCGCCCATTGCGTACAAAATTCTTCTGTGAACGGGTTTTAAGCCGTCTCTTACGTCGGGAATTGCACGCGAGACGTTGACTGCCATTGCATAGGCAATAAATGATTTTTTAAGTTCTTCTTCCACCAAAACTTTTTTGACGTTGGAGGATTTCAATGCTTCTACGTAATCAATTTGAGAAACTACTTTTGCCATTGTTCTACCTCCTAAATGTCAAGTTCTTCAATCAAGTTGGCGTTTTGAACGATAAATTCACGACGCAACTCGGGGTTTTCACCCATAAGAGTGGAAAACATTTCATCTGCTTGATAAGCATCTTCTACGCCCACTTGCAACATGGTGCGAGTTTCGGGGTTCATTGTGGTGGTCCACAATTGTTCGCTGTTCATTTCGCCCAAACCTTTGTAGCGGGAAACTTCCACGCCTTTGGTGCCTACTTCTTCCAAAATTTTGTCGCGTTGTTCGTCTGTGAAAGCGTATCTTTCCATTTTGCCACGAGAAATTTTGTACAAAGGAGGTTGAGCAATGTAAACGTGTCCTTTTTCAATGAGAGGTCTCATATATCTGAAGAAGAAAGTCAAAAGCAAAATTCTGATGTGACTGCCGTCAACGTCAGCGTCCGTCATGCAAATGATTCGGTTGTAACGCAATTTGCTTTCGTCAAAGTCATCGGAAATGCCACAGCCAAATGCCGTGATCATTGCCTTGATTTCTTCGTTTTCCAATGCTTTTGTTAAACGTGCTTTTTCTACGTTCAAAATTTTGCCACGCAAAGGCAAAATTGCTTGGAATCGTCTGTCTCTGCCTTGTTTTGCCGTGCCACCTGCAGAGTCACCTTCTACCAAATAAATTTCGCAGTTTTTGGGGTCTTTGTCTTGGCAGTCTGCCAATTTTCCAGGTAACGAACTGGATTCCAAAACACCCTTTCTTGTCAATTCACGAGCCTTTCTTGCTGCGTTTCTTGCACGTTGTGCCGTGATACATTTCAAAATGAGGTCTTTTGCTTGTTTGGGATGTTCTTCAAAGAACATATCCAAGGCTTCGCCCACCACTTTTGATACTGCCGAACGCATTTCGCTGTTGCCCAACTTGGTCTTGGTTTGACCTTCAAATTGAGGGTTTTCCAACTTGACGGACAAAATTGCCGTGATGCCTTCTCTTACGTCTTCGCCACTGAGCTTTTCGTCATCTTTCAAGATGCCACTCTTTTTGCCATAGTCGTTGATTGCTTTGGTCAACGCTGTTTTAAAGCCGTCCAAGTGGGTGCCACCTTCTTCGGTGTTGATGTTGTTGGCGTATGCATGAATAACTTCGGAATAACTGTCGTTGTATTGAATTGCACATTCAATTTGACCTTCTTTGACTGCCTTGTCCACGTAAATGGTTTGGTCAAAAATGGTTTGCTTTGTTTTGTTGAAGTTTTCGACAAATTCTGCCAAGCCACCTTGATAACAAAACGTTTCGGCACGCTTGCGATTTTCTCTTTGGTCGGCAAGTTTTACCGTGATGCCTTTGTTGAGATAGGCAACTTCTCTCAAACGAGAGCGAAGTCTGTCATAGTCCCAATCAACCGTTTCAAAAATTTCTGCATCAGGCATAAAGGTGACCGACGTGCCCGTTCTTTCCGTTTGTCCAACAACGGCAAGCCTGTCTTGAGGCACACCACGGAAATATTTTTGGTAGTGACGTTTGCCATCTTGGTCAACCTCCACCACCAACCAACTGCTCAGTGCGTTGACGACGGACAAACCTACACCGTGCAAACCACCGGAAATTTTGTAGCCACCACCACCAAACTTGCCACCTGCGTGAAGTTTGGTCAAGCACAATTCCACTGCGGAAATGCCTTCTTTTTTGTGAATGCCACAAGGGATTCCACGGCCGTTGTCGGAAACGGTCAAACTGCCGTCGGAGTTTACGACAATGGAAATGGTGTCGCAATAGCCTTGCAAAGCTTCGTCAATTGAGTTGTCAACAATTTCCACTGCCAAGTGATGCAAACCTCTTTCGTCAGTGGAACCAATGTACATACCGGGACGTTTTCTTACAGGCTCCAAGCCTTCCAAAACCTGAATATTCTCTTCGGAATAGTTGTTTATTTCGGGCATAAAACTATCTCCTTTTCTTGTTAATTTATATATAATATTATAACATATATAAGAGAGTTTGTTAACAATTTTGAGCTACATTTTTATGTCAAATTTTGACATATTGCGTTTTAAGGGCGTTGGTTGCCCTTGGTGGGGCTTTTTGCAAAATTGAACAGTTTACAAAGGATGGGCAGAACACGGCTTATTTTCCATTTTATTATTTACAATATGGGTTGTGCAATAACGTTTTGTGTGGTATAATTCTATTATGAAAATCGACAACGTTTCCTTTCAAGGTTTTCGCAACCTTGAAACACAACAAATAGATTTGGCTCCCACGCTCAACGTTTTTTGTGGCGACAATGCACAGGGAAAAACCAATCTTATAGAATCCATTTATTTGTGCAGTTTGGGACGCAGTCCTCGTACCGACAACGACAAAGAATTGGTAAACTGGTCTTGCGACAACGCTGTGGTGCGTTGCAATTTTTCACGCAAATTCGGGCAGTTGAACGTGGAAGTAAACCTGTCCAAAAACAAAAGCAAAAAACTTTTGCTCAATGGCAATTTGCTTCCAAAAGTTTCTCAACTTTTGGGCAATTTGAACACGGTTTACTTTTCTCCACAAGAAATAAAAATCGTAAATCAATCACCGGCAGACAGACGTCATTTTTTGGACGTTGACTTGTGCCAATTGGACAAAAACTACTTTTTTGCATTGAGTCGTTTCAAAAAAGCATTGACTCAACGCAACAATTTGCTCAAATCGGAAAGCGAAAACTTGCAAGACGAAGTGGGCGTGTGGGATGAACAAATTGCCCAAGAAGGGGCAACCCTCATTTTGAAAAGAAAGGAATTTTGCCAACAACTGAAACCCTTTGCCCAAGCAGTTCAAAGCAAAATCTCCCAAGGAGAGGAACTTTTGAACTTGCACTACTTGTGCTGTGTGGAAGGAGATAGCCACGAGCAAATTGCCACCGCCTACAAAAAAATGCTTGAAGACAATTTCCAAAGCGACGTGGAACGTGGCTACACCCAAAACGGCTGTCAAAGAGATGACATTTTGTTGTTTGTAAACGGAAAAGACGTAAAAAAGTATGGCAGTCAGGGACAACAACGAACGGCCGCACTTGCATTGAAAATTGCCGAAACACAACTTTTTGAACAACGCACGGGAGAGTCTCCCATCTTGTTGTTGGACGACGTGTTGAGCGAATTGGATTCCAAGCGCCAAAAAGCTTTGTTGGAGTTTTCCAATCAACTGCAAATTGTTTTGACGGCCTGCTTTTTGAACAAAGAATCCTTGCCCAAATCCACCAAAATTTTCAAAGTGGAAAAAGGCAACGTAACCATTCAAGAAATATTGTAAAAAACAAAGCCCAACCTTTTTGGTTGGGCTTTTATCTTGTGTTTGTCACAAAAAGTTGAGCGCTTGGAAGTTGTTGCAACAACCATTGTTGCAACCACAACGAGGTTGGGTGTTGCAACAGTTTTGTCGATAATTGCTGAGCAAAATGATGGCAAAAGCAATTATCAATCCGGTTGTTAGAGACAACTTTCTGTCCTTGTCAAGTACGGCATACAACAAGAGTAAGTACAAAAGTTCTTGTGTGAGATTCATGGAAGGTCTCCTTTTTGTCAAATCTTCTGCTTTTAATACAATATGCGACATAACGCTCAATTCTTCCTATATTATAATTTTTGCATGAAACAATCTTGCACAGCAGAAGATATTAAATATTACGTTCCCGACAACGTCGCAACGGGCAAAATTGCCGATTTTTTCAGTTTGTTTTCCGACAACACGCGACTGAGGTTGTTGTGCGCTTTGAGTATTTCAAAGTTGTGCGTAACCGACCTTGCCGACCTCTTGAACCTGAACCAAACGACGGTGTCCCACCAACTGCGCATTTTGAAAGGGGCAAAAGCAGTATCTTGCGAACGAGATGGAAAAATGCTGTACTACAAGTTGGAAAACACAAAAATAAACGACATTCTTTTGATTGGCGTGGAATTTTTGGGATACTGACCAACCTTCATATAATTTGCAAAAAGGGCTTGAGTTTTTCAAGTCCTTTTTTTCCGAATAAATAAAATATTCGACCGAATAAAAAAAGTCGTGAGATTTTGCAAAATTTTCTGCTATAATATGCTGGTAAGGAGGAAACGCAAATGAAGTGTAAGACAATCATTGATGCTTCTTGTAAAGAAGAGTTGGTGACAATCGTTGCAAAACAAAAATCCAAACTTGTCAAAGACATTGAACAACTGGTGGAAAACTCATCACAATTTTTGAAGGGATTTGCCCAAGACGAAATCAAAAAGTTTGCTCTTTGCGACGTTAGATGCTTTTTCATTGAGGCGGGCAAAGTGTACGCTTGCCTTGCAAAAGAGAATTTGCTTTTGAAAACTCGCCTTTTTGAAATTGAACCTTTGCTGAACGATTGGTTTGTCAAGATAAATCAATCTTGCATTGCCAACGTAAATCACGTAAAGAAGTTTAAAGCGAAATTCAACGGATCGTTGATGGTCGTTTTTGACAACGGCCACTTTGACTTCGTTTCCAGACGACAATTGAAAGTCGTAAAAGAAAAATTTGGAGGATTTTAATATGAATAAACACGTTAAAGAATTTTTGTTGAGAGGTCTTATCTTTGGTGGCTTTGGCCCCATTTTAACTGCAATTGTATTTTTTATTTTGCAATTGTGCCTAAAAGATGGCGTTGTGGTAAACGGCTTTGATTTGTCTATGGCAATCTTTTCCACCTACGTAATTGCCTTTGTGCACGCAGGAACGTCTGTATTTCATCAAATTGACAGTTGGTCGCCCCTTAAAAGCGCATCAATTCAACTTTTCTGCTTGTATGCTGCCTACACCATTGCCTACGTTGTCAATTCGTGGATTCCTTTCCAATTGACCGTCTTGTTGATTTATACTGTTGGTTTTGTTGCCGTGTATGGTGCAATTTGGGCAATTGTTTACTTTGTGGCAAAACGCACAAGCGACAAAATGAACAGCAAAATTTAACTTGAAAACTTGCTTTTGTTTTAATAACAAAAAAACCTGCTTTTTGCAGGTTTTTTTATTTGGTAAAAATCAATTGCTTTCGGGAACGTAGCCCCAAACAACAGGTCTGCCACAGTACCAATTAGGCCACCAACCGTCTGGTTTGCTACTTGCTTGGCAGTAAATTGTCAATTTTGAACAAAAATCAAATGCGCTGAAGCCAATGCTTGTCACACTTTCGGGGATTGTTATACTTGTTAAATTGTCGCAAGAATCAAATGCATCAGCGCCAATGGAGGTTACGCCGTCGGGGATTGTTATACTTGTTAAACTGTCGCAATTGCAAAATGCGCCATCGCCAATGGTCGTGACACTGTCGGGGATTGTTATACTTGTTAAACTGTAGCAAAAACCAAATGCATAATCGCCAATGGAGGTTACGCCGTCGGGGATTGTTATGCTTGCTAAATTGCCGCAACTGCAAAACGCATAATCGCCAATGGACGTTACTCCGTTGGGGATATTTATGCTTGCTAAACTTCGGCAATTGTAAAATGCGCCCTCTGGAAGTACTTTTATATAATCTGGAAGAGTAACGCTTGTTAGCGTATCGCAATCATAAAAGGCATAGTTTCTAATGGAATAATTTTTGCCGTTGCAAGTGTTGGGCAAAACGATTTCCGTTTCCGAGCCGTTGTAGCTTACAAGATGGCAATTTTCTCCGTCTTCAAAGAAAGTAAAGCCGTTTTCATCCGTCCAAAGTTTGCTTTCCACGTTGGACGTGTACACACCTGCTGCATAATAGGCAACTTTTCCGTGGTCACTTGAGCCGGCAACTATTTCCAAAGAAGAATAATTGTAAACTTCTGCAAGGCGATAGCACTCCAAAAACGAATCTTGACCAATGACCGTTACACTGTCGGGAAGGTTAATGCTGGCCAATCTTTTGCAACGAGAAAATGCACCGTCGCCAATTGTCGTCACTCCATCGGGAAGAACGATACTTGTTAAACTTGAACAACCATCAAAGGCACTGTTGCCAATGGTTGTTAAAGAGCTGGAAAGATTAACAGTTGTCAACTTTGTACATAAACGAAATGCCTCGTTGCCAATGGAGGTTACGCTGTCGGGGATTGTGATACTTGTTAATTTTGTGCAATAATAAAATGCGCTGTCGCCAATGGACGTGAGACTGTCGGGAAGGGTTATGCTTATTAACCTGTCGCAATTTGAAAATGCAGAGTTGCCAATGGACGTCACGTCTTGGGGAATAGTTATGCCTGTCAAACGACTGCAACGATAAAATGCATAGTCTCCAATGAACGTTACGCTGTCGGGAATCACAATTCTTGTTAAACTGTAGCAATATGCAAATGCATAATCGCCAATGGACGTTACGCCGTCGGGGATTGTTATACTTGTTAAACCACAACCAGAAAACGTTAATGCGCCAATGGAGGTTACGCCATCGGGGATTGTTATACTTGTTAAATTGTCGCAATTGCAAAATGCACCCTCTGGAAGTACTTTTATATAATCTGGAAGAGTAATTCTTGTTAGCGTATCGCAATAATAAAAGGCATAGTTTCTAATGGAATAATTTTTGCCGTTGCAACTTTCGGGCAAAACGATTTCCGTTTCCGAGCCGTTGTAGCTTACAAGATGGCAATTTTCTCCGTCTTCAAAAAAGGTAAATCCGTTTTCATCCGTCCAAAGTTTGCTTTCCACGTTGGACGTGTGCACACCTGTTGCATAATAGGCAACTTTTCCGTGGTCGCTTGAGCCGGCAACTATTTCCAAAGAAGAATAATTGTAAACTTCTGCAAGGCGATAGCACCCCAAAAACGAATCTTGACCAATGAACGTTACGCTGTCGGGAAGCACAATGCTTGTTAAACTTCTGCAAAATTCAAACGCATAATCACCAATTGTTGTAATGCTGTTGGGAATTGTTAGGCTTGTCAAACTTACACAATCGTAAAATGCATAGTTGCCAATGGTCGTTACGCTGTTGGGAAGATTAATGGTTGTCAAACTTGAGCAATAGCGAAATGCCTCGTTGCCAATGGAGGTTACGCTGTCGGGAAGATTAATGGTTGTCAAACTTGAGCAAAAGCGAAATGCTCTATACCCAATTTCCACCACGGGTAACAAACGGATGGTGGACAAAATTTCGTATTGAGTACGCTCCTCTGTGCGACCAGTGACAACGTAGCCCGTTTTGTCTTGGTTAAGTTGGTATTGAAGACCTTCGTGCGTAAAAGTTTCAACGTATTCCAAAATCTCGCCTTGCGTTGCACCACAAAGAGTGCAAGTTTCGGGATTTGTATAGGTTGCATCAGCCCAAACGTGTTCCAAGTGTTCCCCTTGTATTGCGCCACACTCTTTGCAAGTTTGGGGCGACGTGCAAGTTGCATCAGCCCAATCGTGCCCCAATTCTTCTCCTTGTGTTTCGCCACAATTGTTGCACGTTTGGGGTGACGTGCAAGTTGCATCAGCCCAATTGTGTCCAATGGCTTCACTTTGAGTTGTTCCACAGTTTAAGCAAGTTTGAGGAGTTGTGCAAGTTGCATCAAGCCAATGGTGGCTTGCCACTTCGCCATATTCTTCGCCACAATAGGCACAAACGGCTTTGTGGGTTCAAGTTGCCGTGCCACCACCGTGAT
>JAFQWS010000044.1 GCA_017407305.1 Clostridia bacterium | reverse complement strand
CGATATATACTCAAACAAAGTATACACTGGGAGTGTTGTGAAAATGCTTAGCAAACTTCAAAGTTTTTCATTGATTGGTTTGGAAGGACAACCTGTTGATATCGAAGTGGATATTCGCAAAGGCATGCCCAAGGTGGAAATTGTCGGTCTTGCCGACACTGCCGTAAAAGAATCCAAAGAACGTGTACGTTTGGCAATAAGAAACAGTGGTTTTTCCTACCCTGTGGCATCAGTTGTTGTCAATCTTGCACCCGCAGACGTCAAAAAAGAGGGCGCAATGTACGATTTGCCCATCGCATTGGGTGTTTTAGCATCCAGCGAACAACTTTCTTTTACCAAATTGGAAGACTTTGTATATTTGGGAGAATTGTCATTAAACGGCGAATTGAGACGTCTAAACGGCATTTTGCCCATGCTTATTTCGGCAAAACAACAAGGTTACACAAAGGCAATTGTACCTTATGAAAACAAAAACGAAGCATCTTTTGTGGATGGTTTGGTTGTTTACGCATTTAAAAATTTGAAAGACGTCGTTTCCTTTTTAGATGACAAATTGGAAGCACAAGAAGTGCAACACAAAAAGTTTTCTGCAAAAGACGTTCAAAGCGAACACGATTTGCAATTTGTAAAAGGTCAATATATGGCAAAACGTGCCATAGAAATTGCCGTTGCAGGTGGTCACAACCTTTTGATGACAGGTGCCCCCGGCGCAGGTAAAACAATGTTGGCAAAGACAATCCCTTCAATAATGCCCGATTTGACTTTTCACGAAGCATTGGAAGTGGCAAAAATTCACTCGGTTGCAGGAATTTTGGAAGACGGATTTGTCTTTACTAGACCTTTTAGAAGTCCTCATCACACGGCAACACCAATTTCATTGTCGGGTGGTGGACAAAAGGCAAAACCGGGTGAAATTTCTCTTGCACACAACGGCGTTTTGTTTTTGGACGAACTTCCCGAATACAGCAAACAAGTTTTGGAAACATTGCGCCAGCCTTTGGAAGACGGGAAAATCACAGTTGCGCGCAACGCACAAACGGTCACCTATCCTGCCGGATTTATGATGGTGGCAAGTATGAACCCTTGCCCTTGTGGAAATTATGGCAGTGCAACAAGAGAGTGTCGTTGTACCGTTGCGGAAATTAGAAGATATCAAAACAAAATTTCCGGTCCTTTGATGGATCGCATTGACATTACCGTCGAAGTGGACAGCGTCACTTACGAAGAACTTATGGCTGTGGACGAGTTGCAAGAACCTTCCGCTAAAGTCAAAGAACGCGTAAATAAGGCACGAGATATTCAAAAGAATAGATTTATCAATTGCAAAGCACGTTGCAATGCGCAAATGTCCAGTGCACAAATTAAAGAATTTTGTCAACTTGATGCAAAATGTCAAGCATTGTTGGAACAATCATTTGAAAAACTTGGTATGACTGCACGTGGCTACAACCGAGTATTAAAGGTTGCAAGAACAATTGCCGACTTGGACAATGCTGAAAATATCAACGTAAGACACGTTGCCGAAGCATTGCAATATAGATGCCCCGAAGGAAAGAATAAATTGTGACAAATTTGGAAAGGCTTTGCCTATTGTTTTATCAACTTAATATTGGCACAAACAAAAAGTTGTTTGACTATTTTGACCAATGTCAAAACGTGGACTACACTTTGATTGAGCAAATCTTTGACAAAGAAGCCGTACACAAGGTGAAGTATGCCTTGGAAAATGGTCTTGACGTCAAAATGCAAGATGAGTTGTACCAAAACAACGTGGAATTTGTAACTTTTTACAGCAAAAACTACCCCGAATTGTTAAAAGAAATTGACGGCAAACCTTTTTTGTTGTATTACATAGGCAATGCAACCCTTTTCAATTCGCCTTGTTTGGCAATAATTGGCAGTAGAAAAGCCAGTTCTTATGGCAGACGAGTTACACAAGGATTTGCAAGAAGACTTGCCGAAAAGTACACAATCGTCAGTGGTTTGGCATATGGAATTGATGCTGTTGCACACACGTCAACTTTGGAAGTAGATGGCAAAACCATTGCAGTTTTGGGCAGTGGATTGCTCAACGTTTATCCGTCCACACATCGTCAACTTGCCCAAGATATTGTTGAAAAGGGTGGCTTGATTGTGTCGGAATATGGGTTGTATGCAAAACCCAATGCCTATCATTTTCCTCAACGCAATCGCATTGTCTCGGGGCTTTGTCAAGGAGTTTTGGTGACGCAAGCAGGCAAAAAAAGTGGAACTTTTTCCACGGTTGACTGCGCATTGGAACAAGGTCGCGACTTGTACGTTGTTCCAGGCGAAATTTTTGATTTAAATCACGATGGTTGCAACCATCTCATCAAAAGGATGCAAGGCTCGGTTGTCACCTCACCTGACGACATTTTAAATTTAACTGAAACGGCACCCAAAAAGCAATCGGCCGTTCAATTAAATATGGAAGAAGAGCAAATTGTAAACTTGCTAAAAGACGGTAAAGTGCATTTTGATTTTCTTGTGGCTCAAACGGGTTTACCTTTGACCGAATTAAATTATTTGTTGGCAAATTTGCAATTAAAAGGTATAATTGAAAAGCTAACAGCAAACTATTACAAACTAGTTGGAGACTTTATATGAAATTAGTGATAGTTGAATCACCGGCAAAAGCGAAAACAATTGAAAAATATCTTGGAAAGGACTACGTTGTTGAAGCAACTCGTGGTCACGTTTGTGACTTGCCCGTATCAACAATGGGTGTTGAAGTGGAAAATGATTTCAAACCCAAATACGAAGTGCGTTCCAAAGAACAAAAAGAAACTGTTGCAAGATTGAAAAAGCGTTTGGAAACTTGCGACGGCGTATTGCTTGCCACCGACCCGGATAGAGAAGGCGAAGCAATTTCTTGGCACTTGGCAAACATTTTGAAGCTGAACACAGGTGACAAAAACAGAATTCAATTCAACGAAATTTCCAAAAAAGCAGTGCAAAAAGCAATTGAAGATCCTCGCACTTTGGATATGGATTTGGTAAACGCCCAACAAGCACGACGTGTGTTGGACAGACTTGTTGGTTACACAATTTCCCCTGTGCTTTGCAAAAAAGTACAAAACAAATTGTCTGCAGGTCGTGTTCAGTCGGCAGCGCTCAAAATGTTGGTGGATAGAGAAAAGGAAATTGAAGCATTTAAACCGGAAGAATATTGGACAATTACTGCTCGTTTGGAAAAAACAAAAAATCCTCCCGTATTCAAAGCAGATTTAACGGAATTTCAAGGTAAAAAGTATAAAGTGCAAAATCAAGAAGAAGCCGAAAACGTTTTGGCAAATCTTCAAGGTGCCC
Source organism: Clostridia bacterium (assembly GCA_017407305.1). Lineage (GTDB taxonomy): Bacteria > Bacillota > Clostridia > Christensenellales > CAG-314 > RGIG2220. The sequence continues at coordinate 12,719 of JAFQWS010000044.1, read as the reverse complement.
AATACGTGGTGCAATCGGTAAAGGAATCAACCACCTATGGCAAACCTCCTGCACCCTTTACAACAAGTACAATGCAACAAGATGCCATTGCAAAACTCAAAATGTCGGCATCTACCGTTCGCTCTGTATCTCAACAACTTTACGAAGGTTTGAATATTGCAGGTCTTGGCCACGTTGCTTTGGTAACTTACATCAGAACTGACTCCACGCGTGTTTCTGACGAAGCAAAAGCAATGGCAAAGAAATATATTGTTGACAACTATGGCGCACAATACGTTCCCGACGTTTACAACAACTATTCAACAGGCAAAAACGCACAAGATGCTCACGAAGCAATTCGTCCCATCAATCTTGACGTCACTCCTGAAAGCATCAAAGACAAGGTGCAACGCAATCACTACAACTTGTACAAGCTGATTTACGACAGATTTTTGGCAAGTCAATCAACAAAACCCAAGTATGCCAACGTAACGGTAAGAATTGATGCCAACGACTACACTTTTGTATCGACAGGCAAGACTGTTTTGTTTGATGGTTATACAAAATTCTATGGCGAAAGCAAAAAAGCCGACAACGAAAACGCAAAAATGCCCAAATTGGCACAAGGCGACCTTTTGAAACTTAACAAACTTGAACACGAACAAAGGTTTACCAAAGGACCTGCGCGTTATACCGAGGCAAGTTTGATTAAGGCAATGGAAGAAAAAGGCATTGGTCGTCCCAGCACCTTTGATTCTATCATGGCAGTTTTGTATAAGCGTACTTATATGGAAAAGTCGGAAAAAGCACTTGTTCCCACTCAATTGGGCAAATCGGTAACGGAATTTTTAGATAAAAACTTTAAAAACTACGTTGACGTTGGCTTTACGGCAGAAATGGAAACCAACTTGGACAGCGTTGAAGACGGAACTCGTTGGCAAGACGTTGTGTCAAAGTATTACACGCCTTTGGTAGGTGATGCCAAAAAAGCAATGTCACAAAACAAAATGCAACTTGAAGACCAACCTTGCGACCTTATTTGTGAAAAATGTGGTTCCAAAATGGTCATCAAACACGGTCGTTATGGCGATTACTACGCTTGTGTAAATTACCCTTCAACTTGTGATTATCACTTCAGTTGTAAGGCAAAACAAGCCCCTGTATTGTCCAAGGAAGTTTGCGACAAATGTGGCTCCCCCATGTACGAAAGAGCAGGTAAATATGGCAAATATTTGGCTTGTTCCAACTACCCTACATGCAAAAACACCCGTTCCTTGGTGGAAACCGTTGCCGTCTGCCCCATTTGTGGAAAAGACGTTGCAAAACGCGTTTCCAAAAAAGGAAAGGTTTTCTATGGATGCGTAGGATACCCCGATTGTTCCTTTATCTCTTGGGATATTCCTTTGAAGGAAAATTGTCCTCAATGTGGCAGTTATCTTGTCAATAAAGAAGGAAAAGGCAAAGTGGTTGCATGTTCCAACAAAGACTGCAACTATAAAAAATAAAATGAAAGTAAAAATTATCGGTGGTGGATTGGCAGGTTGTGAATGTGCCTATCAACTGCTTAAAAGAAACGTGGAAGTTACTTTGGTGGAAATGAAACCACAAAAGTTTTCTCCCGCACACAAATTGGATACTTTGTGCGAATTGGTTTGTTCCAATTCGCTCAAAAGCAACGACTTGTCAACAGCCAGTGGTTTGCTCAAAGCCGAACTGCGTTTGTTGGACAGTTTGATTGTAAAATGTGCCGAAGAGACCAAAGTACCTGCCGGCAACGCCCTTGCCGTAGATAGGGAAAAGTTTTCTCAACTTGTAACTTCCAAATTGAACGAGTTTGACAATTTCCATCTTATTAGTAAAGTAGAAACAAGTTTGGACAAAGGCGATTTTGATGCATTGGTGGTGGCAACCGGTCCGTTGACGGACGAAAGTTTGCTTCCCGCGTTAAAAGGATTGTTTGGCGACCAATTTTTGTACTTTTTCGATGCTGTTGCACCCATTGTCACAGCCGACACAATTGATCCTGAGTGGTCTTTTGTGGGGGACAGATATGGCAAAGGGGATGGCGACTACGTCAACTGTCCCATGGACAAGGAGCAGTTTGAACTCTTTTGGCGCGAGTTGGTAACAGCCGAAACAGCCCAAGTAAAAGATTTTGAAAATAAAGACGTTTTTGAAGGGTGCATGCCCATTGAAGTCATGGCAAAACGTGGTCAAGACACAATTCGTTTTGGTCCGTTGAAGCCGGTTGGACTTCGTTTCAAAGATCAACGTCCCTATGCAGTCGTGCAACTTAGAAAGGAAAATGCAATGGGAACGCTTTACAATCTTGTTGGATTTCAAACTCATTTGAAGTGGTCGGAACAAAAAAGAGTATTTTCCCTTATTCCCGCATTGAAAGATGCTGAATTTGTTAGATATGGTGTGATGCATCGCAACACCTACGTCAACTCTCCCCACTTTTTGAACGACGATTTTACCCTCAAATCCAATCCTTTCGTTGCCTTCGTTGGACAAATGACAGGCGTTGAAGGTTACATGGAAAGTACCCTTGCAGGATTGGTGGGCGCACTTGGTGTGTATAGAAGGGTAAAAGGTCTTCAACCCATTGATTTTGGTCACGAAACAATCACGGGCGCATTGACCAAGCACGTCAGCACTCTCAACCAAGATTTTCAACCAATGAATGCCAATTTTGGCATTTTAACACCATTATCTCAACATATAAGAGATAAAAGTGCAAAAAAACAAGCACTCTCTCAACGTTCACTTGAAAAAATGAACGAAATACTTACCAAATACGAGGTATAACTATGGCAGAAAGATTTTCCGACAATTTCAAAGGAACAACCATTTGTGCCGTCATGCGTGACGGAAAAACTGCTGTTGCAGGCGACGGACAAGTTACCCAAGGCCAATCGGTAATTATGAAAGGCAACGCAATCAAAGTAAGAAGAATTTTCAACAATAAAGTAGTTGTTGGCTTTGCAGGTAGCGTTGCAGACGCATTTACCTTGACGGAAAGATTTGAAGAAATGTTGCAAAAATTCTCCGGCAATCTTTTAAGAAGTGCAGTGGAACTTGCTCAACTTTGGCGTGGCGACAGAATGCTTCGTCAATTGGAAGCAATGATGATTGTTGCAGACGGCAACTCTTTGTTGGTTGTTGACGGCGCAGGCAACGTAATTGAGCCGGAAAATGGCATTTGTGCAATTGGAAGTGGCGGAAACTATGCTTTGTCCGCAGCTCGTGCTTTGGCAGAAAACACTGATTTTGATGCCAAAACAATTGTCACAAAAGCCCTCAAAATTGCAAGTGAAATTTGCATTTTCACAAATGGCAATATTATTGTAGAAGAGGTGTAAAATGACTCCCAAACAAATAGTAAACGAATTGGATAGATACATCATCGGTCAAGACAAGGCAAAGAAAATGGTAGCCATTGCATTGCGCAATAGATATCGCAGAAGTCGCCTGTCCCCTGCCGACAGAGAAGAAATAACACCAAAAAATATCATTATGAAAGGTCCCACAGGTGTTGGCAAAACGGAAATTGCAAGACGTTTGGCAAAACTTGTAAAAGCCCCTTTCTTGAAAGTTGAAGCAACCAAATATACCGAAGTAGGTTACGTTGGCAGAGACGTGGAATCTATGATTAGAGATTTGGTTGACGTTTCCATTCGCCTTGTAAAAGACGAAAGAACAAAAGAAGTGTACGATAAGGCACAACAAATTGCCATTGACAAAGTGGCAGACATTTTGGCAAAAAACGACCAAAACTTGCCTCCTGACATTTCCAAACAGCAACTCAAAGATGAATTATATAAACACAACTTGGATCACCTTCCCATTTCCATTGTGTTGGAACAACCTCCTAAACCTATCCAATTGCAACCGGGTTCGGGCGCAGAAATCAACTTGGGAAGCATTTTTGGAAATGCAATTCCCAAACAAAAGAAAATTAAAAATACAACCGTTGGCGAAGCAATCGACCTTATTGCCAGTCAAGAGTCGGACAAACTTATTGATATGGACAACGTTCACTCAGAGGCAATTAGACGTGCCGAAAACAACGGAATTATCTTCATTGACGAAGTGGACAAAATTGCAGGAAAAAGCAATCACAATGGCCCTGACGTATCCAGAGAAGGTGTTCAACGTGACATCTTGCCCATTGTTGAAGGTTGCACGGTAAGTACCAAATATGGCAATATCAAAACCGACTACATTTTGTTTATTGCATCGGGTGCTTTCCAAGTTTCCAAGGTTTCCGACCTTATTCCCGAACTTCAAGGTCGTTTTCCTGTACTTGTTGAACTCAACAGTTTGACAAAAGACGATTTTGTGCGCATACTTGTAGAGCCTGACAATGCAATCACGACTCAATACAAAAAGTTGTTGTCGGTAGATGGCATTGATTTGCAATTTACTCCCGACGGCATCAACGAAATTGCATTGGTTGCCGAAGAAGAAAACTTGACCAACGAAGACATTGGTGCAAGAAGATTGCAAGGCATCATGGAACACATTGTTGAAGACATTTCCTTTGACGTGGAAGAAGGTGTAAAAAAGACGGTTGTTATCGATAAACAATACGTTTTGGAAAATTTCAAAAACGACAAAGCAAGAAATTTGAAAAAATACATTTTGTAATTTATAGGTGAACAAATGACAGACATTCTTGGTGGACAAAAAAGAACGGTTTATTGTGGAAACGTTGACAAATCTTTTGTTGGTCAACAAATTTCCATCATGGGTTGGGTGCATCGCAGACGTGACTTGGGCTCTTTGATCTTTTTGCAAGTAAGAGATCGCACAGGTTTGTTGCAAGTAACGTTTGACGACAACGTCGCACAAGACGTTCAAGAAAAAGCATCTCAACTCAAACTTGAATACGTCGTTGCAGTAACAGGTACAGTCCGTTTGCGTACCGAAGGCAACGTCAACCCCGACATGAAAACAGGCGAAGTGGAATTGGTTGGCGAACAACTTAAAATTTTGTCTGTTGCAGACACCCCTCCTTTCTCCATTGGCGATGAAAAAGCAGGCGAAATGTTGCGTTTGAAATATCGTTATTTGGATTTGCGCAGAGAAAGTTTGCAACAAAACCTCATCACACGCAGTAAAATTTGCCATATCGTAAGAAATTACTTTGACGAAAACGGCTTTGTGGAAGTGGAAACACCTTTCTTGGGCAAATCCACACCCGAAGGTGCAAGAGACTATCTTGTTCCCAGTCGTGTTCACCCCGGTGATTTTTACGCATTGCCCCAATCTCCTCAAATGTATAAGCAATTGCTTATGATTGGTGGTATGGACAGATACTATCAAATTGTAAAATGCTTCCGTGACGAAGACTTGCGTGCCAATCGTCAACCCGAATTTACACAAATCGACCTTGAAATGAGTTTTGTGGACAATGAAGAAGACGTAATGGCAATTGCAGAAGGTATGGTCAAAAAGGTGTTTTCCGAAATCAAAGGCATTGATTTGGGCGACTTCCCCAAAATGACCTACAGCGTCGCAATGGAAAAATACGGTTCGGACAAACCCGACCTTCGTTTTGGCATGGAAATTCAAGAAATTGGCAACGTGATGAAAGATTGTGGTTTTGTCGTGTTTGACAATTGCTTGGCACAAGGTGGTTTTGTAAAAGGCATTGTATTGAAAGGTCACGCATCCGATTTGTCAAGAAAAGACTTGGACAAACTTGTTGAATTTGTAAAAACCTACAAAGCAAAAGGACTTGCTTGGTATGGTTTGACAAACGATGGTGTAAAAAGCAGTTTCGCAAAAAACTTGTATCAAGAATATCAAGACAAACTTGTTGCACACCTTGGTTTGCAAGTGGGCGACATTGCTCTTATTGTTGCCGATGGCAACTACGAAACGACAGTCGTTTCTTTGGGCGCATTGCGTTGTGAATTGGCATCCAAATTCAACCTTATTCCCAAAGATATCTATGCAGTAACTTGGATTGTTGACTTCCCCTTGTTTGAATACTCGGAAGAAGAAAGTCGTTGGACGGCAAAACACCATCCTTTCACCAGCCCCAAACACGAAGACTTGCCCTATATCAAATCGGAACCCGGTCGTTGCCGTGCAAAAGCATACGACCTTGTCATCAATGGTGACGAAATGGGTGGTGGCAGTATGCGTATTTACAACCGTGACGTTCAAAAACTTATGTTTGAAGCAATCGGTTTGTCCGAAGAACAAATCAACGACAGATTTGGCTTTTTTGTAAACGCATTTAACTATGGCACGCCTCCTCACGGTGGTTTGGCATTTGGTTTGGACCGATTGGTGATGGTTTTGTGTGGCACAGACAACATCAAAGAAACCATTGCTTTCCCCAAAATTCAAAACGCATCATGCTTGATGTGTGGTGCTCCTGCCGACGTTGACAAAAAACAATTGGACGACTTGGCAATTGGTATTGTTAAAAATGACTGAACAAGGAACGGTAATTAAGGCAAACTCTAAATTTGCCACGATAAAAATTGAAAGACATTCTGGTTGTGCACATTGCAATCACGCAGAAATGTGTGGGCTTTCTTCCGGCAAAAAATATGCCACGATAGAAGCCCCCAATACCATTGATGCAAAGGTGGGCGATCGTGTAAACGTTCAAATTGAAGGTGGTTCTGCAACAAAAACGGCAACCTTGGCATACTTGTTGCCATTGTTGGCAGGTTTGTTGTTCTTTGTCCTTTCCTATCTTCTTACTTGGCCGGAGTGGGCAATGGTGCTTTCTTTTGTGGTGGGCGTTGCTATGGCATACTTGATTACAGCATTGGTTTTTAGAAGATTAAAAAACGCAAATTCAGTAAAAATAACTTTTGTGGAGGTTCAAAATGAGCAAACTTAAAGATTTTGGCAAAGATTTTGACGCCAGCATTGCTTCTGGCGTTGCAGTAGTTGACTTTTGGGCAACGTGGTGTGGTCCTTGCAAAATGCTTGCACCCATCATTGACGAAGTTGCCGAAAGTATCGAAGGTGTAAATTTTGGTCAAGTTGACGTTGACGTCTATCCCCAAATTGCACTTAAATACAACGTCAATTCCATCCCCAACGTGTGCTTGTTCAAAGACGGACAACTTGTGGACAGAAGCATCGGTTTGGTGGACGTTGACGAATTGACCGAATTCATCAAAAATCACATTTAACGAAAAAAAATGCTGACAAACGTCAGTCTTTTTTTATGTAATAATTTGACAAGCAATTGTCCATAATGTATACTAATCCTAGTTAAATAGTAGGAATTAAAGTTATGAAACTCAGTTCAAAAGCCAGATACGGAATTTTTGCCGTTGCTCAACTGGCAAAAAACTATGGAAAACTTACTTCGGTAAACGAGTTGGCTATATCAACGGGTGTTACCGAGAAATATTTGGAACAAATCATTGCGATATTGAAGCAAAGTGACATTGTCGTTGCAAAACGTGGCTCTTTGGGTGGTTACGAATTGTCAAGACATCCCTCAGAAATTACCGTTGGCGAAGTTTTGCGTCCTTTGGAAAACAATTTGGAAATCGTTGATTGTCTTTCCGGCAAATGTTCAGGGCGCAACCCCAAGTGCTTGGCGCAAAAATTGTGGTGCAACTTGTACCTCAACATCAACAACTATCTTGATTCCATCACTTTGCAACAATTTTTGGAGGAACAATGAAAATTTATTTAGATCACGCATCCACCACACCATTGAAAAAAGAAGTTTTGGATGCAATGACACCTTATTTTTGCCAATATTTTGAAAACGCCAACAGCCTTTATTCAGGTGGCAGACAAACAGCCAACGCAGTTGCTTTGGCAAGACAATCGGTTGCAAAAAACTTTGGTTGTATGCCCAACGAAATTTATTTTACGTCGGGTGGTTCAGAAGCCGACACGTGGGCACTCAAAGGCATCGCTTTGGCACACAAATCCAAAGGCAACAAAATCATCATTTCTCAAATTGAACATCACGCAATTTTGAACACTGCAAAATGGTTGAAAAACAATGGCTTTGAAGTGGTGGAATTGCCCGTTGACAACAATGGTTTTGTCAGCCCTCAAAAGTTGGAAGAACTTATTGACGACAACACAATTTTGGTGTCCGTTATGTACGTCAACAACGAGGTGGGCACAATTCAACCTGTAAAAGAATTGGCAAAAATTTGCCACGACCACAAAGTGCTTTTCCACAGCGACTGTGTACAAGCCGTTCCCTATTTGCCCTTGAATTTCAAAGAGCTTGGTTTTGATTTGGCAAGTATTTCCGCCCACAAGTTCAATGGCCCAAAGGGTGTGGGCGCATTGTACGTTAGAAACGGAGTAAAAATTGACAAGCTTATTTTAGGTGGTGCACAAGAAAGATCTCATCGTGGTGGTACAACGGATACTCCTGCAATTGTTGGTTTGGCAAAGGCTTTGGAATTGGTGCAAGACAGTCGTGACAATCACAATTCTCACGTGGAAAGTTTGCGCAATTATTTTGAACAACTTGTCAAAGAGGCCATTCCTTTCGTGCATTTCAATGGTGGAAGCCCCCGTGTTGGTTCAGTTTCCAACCTTGCTTTTGAATTTGTGGAAAGTGAAGGCATTTTGATGTTGTTGGATATGGACGGAATTGCCGTTTCCAGTGGTTCGGCGTGTGCATCGGGAAGTTTGGATCCTTCTCACGTTTTGCTTTCTATGGGTGTTCCCATTGAAGTTGCACACGGTTCAGTCCGTTTTACCTTTGGCGAAGAAAATACAAAAGAAGAAGTGGAATACACGGTAAAATCACTTACAAAAATCGTGGAAAGATTGCGTCAAATGTCGCCACTTTTCAACTTGAAACAAGGAGAAACTCACAATGTATAACAATAAAGTTTTAGAAGAATTTGCCAACCCTCAAAACGTAGGCGTTATTGAAAATGCAGACGGTGTCGGTGTCGTAGGCAACGCAACTTGCGGTGATATTATGAAAATCACCATCAAAGTGGAAAATGATATCATTACCGATGCAAAATTTCAAACTTTTGGTTGCACAGCAGCAATTGCAACGTCATCTTGCGCAACAAAAATGGTCATTGGCATGACTCTTGACCAAGCATTGCAATTGACAAATGAAAAAGTTGTGGAGTATTTGGAAGGTTTGCCCCCTCAAAAATTGCACTGCTCGGTTTTGGCAGAAGAAGCAATAAAAAAAGCAATTGAAGATTATCGCTCTAAACATCAATAATTGAATAACCTTTGATTATCTTGTCATACTACTACAAAAGGGAGGATGCAAGATGAACAAATTATTTACTGGTATTGCAATTGGTATGATGACTGCCGTTGTTTTGATTGAAGGTTCGCCCGAAATCAAAAACTTGGTAGACAAAGCAAAAAACAAGATGCTCAAAAAGCATTGATTGCAAGGGAAAGTTAAAAACTTTCCTTTTTTGCTTTTTTTAGCGACAAAACGCTATCAAATAACAAAAATTTATGTTACAATAAAATCACTATGGGAAGAATACTTTGTTTAGACGTCGGTGACGTACGCATTGGCTTGGCAATGAGCGACATTATGAAAATTATTGCCAACCCTTTGGAAACACTCAAAAGAAAAAACAGTCAAGCAGATTTTGACTATATATTAAACGTTTGCAAGCAAAATGACGTAGAGTTGATTTTGTCGGGACTTCCGTTGAGCCTCAACGGTCAAGAAAACCCACAAACGCAAAAGACTCGCGAGTTCATTGAACAATTGCAATCTCAAACAAATATTCCCATCAAATTTGTTGACGAACGTTTGACCACTGTGTCGGCACAAAGAGTGCTTATTGAAAGTGGTATGCGTCGTGAAAACAGAAAAAACGTAGTTGACAAGGTGGCGGCAGCAATCATTTTGCAAGGCTATCTTGATAGATTTTAAAAATTATTGGAGGAAAAAACCATGGCAGAAGATATCAAAAACGAACTTGAACAACCCGAAGAAATCGTCATTTTGGAAGACGAAAACGGCAACGAAGTGAAATTTGTTTACGTTGCAACTCTTGACCACGAAGACAAAGAATACGTCTGCTTGCAATGCCTTGAAGGTGAAGACCAAGACGTTTTGGAAATTAACTCAATCGATTCTTACTCTGAAGACGACAAAGAATTTGATTCTTTGACACCTGTTGACGACGAATTGTACGAAGTACTTTATCAAAAGTTGATCAACCTTGACGACGAATGTCATTGTGGTTGCCACGATGGTGAATGCGATTGTGACGGTGAATGCGATTGTGACGGCGATGAGTGCCATTGCGACTGCCATCATCACGAAAGCTAATTGTGATTGGTAAAATTTTAAAAAAAAATATCAAAAAAAGCAAAAGAACGCTCAAAAAGCGTTCTTTTTTGCTTATTTTTATTTGCCAAAATTAACGGACTTTGTTATAATCTATTTTGGTTTAATACGCACCCGTATTGTTGTTTGTCGGTTGTGCTTTTAATAGAGTAAAAGACAAAGATATGACAACGGGGAGGTAAAACAATTTATATTAAAGGAGAAAAGAAAAATTATGGCAGTGGTTTCAATGAAACAACTTTTGGAAGCAGGTGTACACTTTGGTCACCAAACCAGAAGATGGAATCCCAAAATGAAAAAGTACATCTATGCAGCAAGAAATGACATTCACATCATCGACTTGCAACAAACTGTACAACAAGCAGAAGTAGCTTACACGTTTGTTCGCGACATCGCAAAAGAAGGCAAACCCATTTTGTTCGTCGGCACAAAGAAACAAGCACAAGCAGCAATCCAATCCGAAGCAGAACGTTGTGGTGAATACTACATCAACAATCGTTGGTTGGGTGGCACGTTGACCAACTTCAAAACAATCAAAACACGTATCGAAAGACTCAACACAATCAACCAAATGGAAAAACTTGGCGATTTCGATTTGTTGTCCAAAAAAGAAGTTGCAAAACTCAAAGCAGAACGCGAAAAACTTCAACTCAACCTTGGCGGTATCAAAGATATGAAAGGTATGCCCGGTTGCATGTTCGTAGTTGATCCCAAAAAAGAATCTATCGCAATTCAAGAAGCACATTCTTTGAATATCCCCATCGTTGCAATCATCGATACAAACTGTGATCCCGATGACGTTACAGTTGCAAGTCCCGGCAACGACGACGCAATTGGCGCAGTAAAAATTATTGCATCCATCATTGCAAGTGCAGTTATCGAAGCAAAAGAAGGCGTTGTACTTTCCGTTGACGAAGACGAACCTGCACAACCTGCACAAGCAGAATAACTGTTGAAAAAATATTAAGGAGATTCACATACAATGAACTTTACCAACAAAGACATTATGAAACTTAGAGAAATCACAGGCGTTGGCATGATGGACTGCAAACGTGCACTTCAAGAAACCAACGGTGATATGGACGAAGCAGTTAAATACTTGCGCGAAAAAGGTATGGCATCTGCAGCAAAGAAAGCATCTAGAATTGCAGCAGAAGGTTTGGTACATTGCCAAGTTGAAAACAACGTTGCAGTACTTTTGGAAGTCAACTGCGAAACAGACTTCGTTGCACGCAGCGATCAATTTGTTGCATTGGTAGAAAAAGTTGCAGCATATATTCTCAATCACGACATAAAAGACGTTGAAGAACTTTTGACAATTGCCCAAATTTCCACACTCGTTGCAGAAGCAACAGCAGCAATTGGCGAAAAAATCTCCATCAGACGTTTTGAAAAATTCGTCGCAGGCCAAAACGGTGTTTTGGAAAGTTACATCCACATGGGTGGCAAAATCGGTGTTGTCGTTGAATTGCAAACAGCAGTCAGCAATGACCAAGTTGCCGAATTGGGTCACAACGTTTGCATGCAAATCGCAGCAGCAAAACCCGACGTTGTCAGCGTTAACGACGTAGATCCTGCAAAATTGGAAGCAGAAAGAGAAATTTTGGCAAACCAAGCAAGAAACGAAGGCAAACCCGAAGCAATCATTGAAAAAATGGTCGTTGGTCGTATTCAAAAATACTACAAAGAAGTTTGCTTGCTCGAACAACCTTACGTCAAAAATGACGAAGTCAACGTCAAGGGCGAAATTGCACGTGTTGCAAAAGCAATCGGTGCAGAAATTTCCGTTGTTCGTTTTGCAAAATATGAAATGGGTCAAGGTATCGAAAAGAGAGTTGACACGTTTGCTGAAGAAATTGCAGACGCACTTAAAAACATCTAATTTTATAAAAAAAACAAACAAATTACAAGGGAACGCAACAAGTGTTCCCTTGTCTTTTATAAGGTGAAAAATGAAATACAACAGAGTTTTAATCAAAGTTAGTGGCGAAGCATATGGTCATGACGATAAAATTTTTGATGCACAACGTGCTTTGGCAGTTGCAAAACAAATCAAAGCAATCAGTGACAAAGGCATCAAAGTTGGCGTTGTTTCCGGTGGTGGCAACATCATCCGTGGCAGACAAACAAAAGAACTCACTCGTCAACGTGCCGATTATATGGGAATGTTGTCAACGGCAATCAATTCAATTTTGCTCAGCGAAAGATTGGCAACTTTGGATTGCGACAGTGTCGTTTTGTCCCCCTTGAAAATTGACAGCGTGGCTGACTACTGCACAAGTGAAAACATTGAAAAAGCATTTGAAAATAACCAAGTTGTTGTTTTTGCTTGTGGCACAGGAAAACCTTTTGTTTCCACCGACACGGGCGCTGCAATGCGTGCTTTTGATATGAAAGCAGACGTGATTTTGTGTGCCAAAAACATTGACGGCGT
>JAFQWS010000043.1 GCA_017407305.1 Clostridia bacterium | reverse complement strand
GTTTGGAATTATTTTTCAAGAGAAAATGAAAAAATAATAAAAAAAAGAGCAACTCATCTAGTTGCTCTCTTTTGTAGTCATTAAATTTGTTCTTTAACTTTTGCAGCCTTACCTGTTCTGGAACGCAAGTAGTAAAGTTTTGCCTTTCTTACGGCACCACGTCTTACCACGTCAACCTTTTCAATTTTAGGGCTGTGGATGGGGAAAGTTCTTTCTACGCCGATACCAGAAGAAATTCTTCTTACTGTAAAGGTTTCGCGCAAACCACCGTGTTTCTTTGCGATAACGATGCCTTCATATGCTTGAACTCTTTCCTTGTTACCTTCAATAACCTTAAAGTAAACTCTAACTGTGTCACCTACGTTGATTTTGGGTGCATTTGCGTTGAGTTGTTGATTTTCCAAAGTTTTGATGATGTCCATTGACTTTTCCTCCTTATTCTTAATTAAGTTAACTAAGCGTTCATTCGCAAAACTGCCAGCGGACCGCCCGAAGTCTAGTGTACTATACCACAATTTGGTACAGTTGACAACTGTTTTTTATGGTTTATTTCAAAGAAAAACGTAATATTTACATTTTTTTGAATTTTAACAAAAATTAATGATAATTTGACCAAAAAGGTCAAAATTCTAGTAAATTTTATACAAATTTAGATGCAACAAAGTGTTTACAAAACCAAAAATGCAAACGGGTAAAAGCAAAATAATTGCAACTAAATTAATATAATTTATTGCCTTGTTTGAAAGGTGAGGTTTGAAAAGATAGACCAAAAATGCACCTGTAAAACCACCTAAAAGGTTCATTGCAAAATCTGTTCCGTCGCATCCACCAAAACCGGTAAAGTATTGCACCAATTCAAATATAAAGGATGATACGACCGTTGCCACAATTGCCGTCCAATAGGGATGTTTTTTGACCATCAATGGCAACAACAAGCCCAATGGTATATATATAATATAGTTAAGGAAGTAATCGATATGAAACAAGGTTGCTTCGTTAACTATATAGACGTACAAATTGCGAAAAGGAATAATTCCTGCACCAACTCTTTCACTGAAAGAAAGGCGTCGCATATATTCGCCAATTTCCGGCAACCACTCGGCATTGAATTTCAAGCCTATTATCCAAAAAAGAAAAAAGGCATACAAACCAAAAGCAACGCACAAAAAAGGTTTGCTTATTTGGTTGTCGTTAAGCTGTCTTTTGAAAAAGTTGATCATAAATATAGATATGCATTTGATTAAAGTTCAAAAGCATTTTTTATGTGATGAATTTCACCTTGATTGATTTCAATTACGTCAAAGCGAACTTGCGTATTTACTACGTGATGTTTTGACATATAGCACTTTGATGCAAAAATTAGATTTTGCTGTTTGTGTTTGGTGACTGCCTCTAAGCCACTTTCTTCAAAACGAGCAAAACGTGTTTTGACTTCAACAAAAACCAACGTTTCGCCGTCTTGTGCAATGACGTCAATTTCTTTGTGCAAGACCTTGTAATTGCGTTCAATTATTTTGTACTTTTGCTTTTTGAGATATTGGACGGCAAAGTCCTCTCCCAAAAATCCAGTTTGTGTTTTACTCATTTACAAAATTTTTAATGAAACTTCTTCTATGTATTGGGCAAGGACCAATTTCTTTGATGGCTTGGACGTGCTGTTTTGTACCATATCCTTTGTGCTTTTCAAATCCATACTCGGGATAGAGTTGTGCCATCTTTGTCATATAGGCATCTCTTTCCACCTTTGCCACGATACTTGCTGCACCAATCAAATAGGAAAGGGCATCCCCTTTAACAATTGGATAGGTAAAAACGTCGGTGTCAAGTTTGACTGCGTCAATCAACACACAATCCACATTTGTGGGCAATTGTTCAATTGCTTGTTTCATTGCCAATTTGGTTGCGTTCAAAATGTTGATTTCGTCAATGGTTTTTTCGTCCACAAACACCACTTTAACTGCCGTTGCCTTTTCAATAATTTGTTGATACAAAGCATTGCGTTTTTTTTCCGTCAATTTTTTGCTGTCGTCAACACCTTCAATGACGTCGTCAAGGGGCAAACTGACACAAGCAACGACGACTGGGCCTGCCAATGGACCACGTCCAACTTCGTCAACACCTGCCAACGTTTGAAAACCTTCACTTTGAAGTTTCAATTCATAATCAAGTTTGCTCATTGTAGTCTGTCAAAAGTAATCTTGCCCAATTTGCCTTTTTGGTACTCGTCCAAAATTGTCAATGCACCACGTTCCAAGTCAAGTTCGTCACCACGCAAAACGTAGCCACGCGCACGACAAATTTTTGCCAAAATTTCGTCGCTGGAGCCTTCAATTGCCACTTTGTAGCGCGTTTCGATGGCTTTTGGGTATTTGGCTTTAAGTTCGTCAATAAGCAACAAAGCCACTTCGTAAACGTCAAAAACTTCACGTTTGATACTGCCTACAAAACAAAGTCTTTGTGCAACCGTTTGGTCTTCGTAGTTGGACCAACAAGTGCCCGGTGTGTCCAAAAGGGTAAGTTCGTTGGACATTTGCACCCATTGTTTGCCACGAGTAACACCCGGTGTGTTGCCTGTTGCAACTGATTTGCGTTTTGCCAAAGAGTTTATCAAAGTGGATTTTCCACAATTGGGAACACCGACAATCATAACTCTAACAGGGATGTTTAAACCTTTGCGTTTGTTGCGTTCCAATTTGGGCTTTGCAGTTTGATACAAAGCGTTTTTCAAGGTGGCGATTTGTTTTCCGTCCAGAGCAGAAAGTGCCACACACGGCAAATTTTTGTCTTTGAAATATTGCAAAAATTGCTGTGTTTGGCTGTCATCTGCCATATCGCATTTATTCAAAATGAAAAGCACAGGCTTGTGCTGAAACAAACTGTCAAATGCAGGATTTAAACTGGACAAGGGTGCTCGTGCATCCAAAACGTAACCAATCAAATCACACGTTTTGACGTTGTCTTGCATCATGCGCAATGCTTTGGTCATGTGACCTGGAAACCAATGAATTTTCATTTTTTCAACAAATCAGGACGGCGTTTTGCCGTTTCCATTTGGGATTGGGCTTTGCGCCACTTTTCAATCTCGGCGTGGTTGCCACTGAGCAATACGTCGGGGACTGTCAATCCCATAAATTCTCTGGGATGTGTGTATTGGGGATATTCCAACATACCATCGGCAAAACTTTCTTCTTTTACCGTGTCGCTGTTGCCCAAAACGTTGGGAATATATCGACTGATGCAATCAACAAATACCATTGCAGGATATTCGCCACCACTTGTGACAAAATCACCAATGGAAATCTCTCTGTCAATATCCAAATCAAGAATACGTTGGTCAACACCTTCATAGTGTCCACACAATATAATAAGGTGATCGACTTTTGCATACTCTTCCACAAGTTGTTGGTTGAGTGTTTGTCCTTTGGGGGACATATACACACGAATTGCCTTGTGTTCAGGATCAAGATGACAAATAGCATCGTGAATTGGTTGGGGTGTCATCAACATACCTGCGCCACCACCATAAGGTGCATCGTCGCATTTTTGATGCTTGTCTTGTGAAAAATCACGAATATTTACGCAATTTACTTGCAAAAGGCCTTTGTCCAACGCCTTTCCAAGCAAAGCATGGTTGAGAGCAGAAAACATTTCGGGAAACAATGTCAAAACGTCAATCTTCACAAATTACCTCCGAAAGTCTTTTTGCATTTACATCAATGCGTTTTAAGGTGCAATCAACTTTTTCAATAACGTCGTCCACCCAGGGAAACAACGTTTGTTTGTCGCCTTTTTTCAAAACGAAAACGTCTTTTGCACCATTTTGCAAAACGTCAACTACTTTTCCCACTTCTTTGCCATCGGCAAAAACAATGCAATCAATCAAATCGTCAATGAAAAATCTTCCTTCGGGCAACGAAACTTGTGACTTGTCGGCATACACCGTCAAACCACGCAAAAGTTCGGCTGAATTCATGTCCAAAACGCCCTCAAAAAGAAGGTAACAAAAGCGTCCGTCACAGCGAAGGTGACGAACACTCTTTTGGACGTTGCCAATATACAAATGTTTTACGTCTTTGAGCAAGGCGCTGTCGTCCAACCAGCAATCCAGTTTGACTTCGCCTTTGATACCTTGAGGTTTTACAATTTGTCCTACGGCTAATTTCATAATGTCGATAGATTAGTCGGCAATTTCGATGGAATAATGTTTTCCGTTTTTGATGCCAACAGATTTTGCAATTGTTCTGATTGCCATTGCAACACGGCCTTGTTTGCCGATTACTCTGCCAATGTCATCATCTGCAACTTTGATTGTAACAACTTCTACGCCTTCTTTTTCTTCCAAAGTGACGTTGACGCTGTCTTTGTCTTCAACAAGTTGAGTGACAATAAATTTAATAAGTTCGCACATAGTTTTTGCCAACCTTATTTTGTCTTGATGATGCCTTGTTTTTTGAGAATATCGCGAACTGTGTCTGTGGGTTGTACGCCACATTCAATCCAGTGTTGTGCTTTGTCTGCATCAATTTTGACTGTTGCAGGATCTGTGGAAGGATCAAGTGTACCAACCAAGTCAATGTAACTGCCGTTGCGTGCTTTTTGAGAATCGATAACTACGATACGATAGAAGGGATTTTTTTTGTCGCCCAATCTTGCCAATCTCATTTTTACTGCCATTTTTGTTTTCCTCCGTTATGTTATAACTAATATTTTTTAAATTTATTTAGAAAGGCAAACGTTTTGTTTTACCTATTCTTTTCATCATATCTTTTGTTTGCTCAAATTGTTTGATAAGAACGTTTACGTCTTGAACTGTTGTGCCAGAACCTTGTGCAATACGTTTTCTGCGTGAATAATTGAGCACTTTGGGGTTTTGTCTTTCTTCCTTGGTCATGGATTGAATGATTGCCTCGTTGCGTTTGATTGCCTTTTCGTCAATTTTGGCATCTTTCATGTTGACACGTCCCATGCCGGGAATCATTTGAGCAAGTTGTTTTAGGTCACCCATTTAGGAAACTTGTTTGATTTGATCCAAATAGTCGTT
>JAFQWS010000042.1 GCA_017407305.1 Clostridia bacterium | reverse complement strand
ACTATTCTTCAAACAATTGTGTAATTCACTACAGTTCCACAGCGCAAATTATTTTTGAAATTATTTCAAAATTTCCTATTCAGTTGGATGACGAAATTGCAACGGCCCTCTTTATGGGACTTTGCACCGATACAGGAAGTTTTTCACATTCCAACACGGACAAAGACAGTTTTTTGACTGCATCAAAATTACTTGAATATCAAGTGGACGTTCAAAATATAAATCGTTTGTTTTTCAAAGACGTATCAATGAAACGCAGTCAGTTTTTGGGCGAAAGAATGAGCAAAATGCTCTCTTTGTGTGATGGCAAATTTGTTGTAATTTACGCTTGCGACCAAGACTTCAAAAAATACGGATTGTCCAATCTTGCCACCGAAGGTATGGTTGACCACGCAATCAACGTAAAAGAAGCAGTCGTTGCAGCAGCAATCAGCGAATATGCCCCCAATTCCTTCAAAATCAGTATGCGTGGCAAAAACTTTGACGTTCAACGCATTTGTGCACAATTTGGTGGTGGTGGACACAAATTTGCCTCTGGTTGTCAAATAAACGGCAACGTTTACGATATTATTGACAAACTTGAACGTGAAGTAATTTATTATTTATGAACGGATTAATTTGTGTTAACAAACCCAAGGGACTTTCCTCTCAACAGGTTGTTACTAGGGTAAAAAAAATCTTAAACTGCAAAAAAGCAGGACACTTGGGCACTCTTGATCCCTTGGCACAAGGAGTGTTGGTGGTTGCCTTGGGCAGAGCAACCAAGTTGTTTGATTACTTTTTACCCAAAATAAAAACGTACGTAGCACGCTTTACCTTTGGCACTGAAACAGACACGTTGGACAGTGCAGGTAAAGTTGTTGCAACGTCAGACAAGAAGGTGTCTCAAAATGAAGTTATGAAGGTGTTGGACGACTTCTGTGGCGAGATATCCCAACTTCCTCCCAACTATTCGGCATTAAACATTAACGGCGTAAAGGCTTATAAACTTGCCAGAAGTGGAAAAGAGGTGCAACTTGAAACAAGAAAAGTTGTCGTTCACTCTTTTAAACTTTTGCAACAAATAGACCTTGATACCTTTGAGTTTGAAATTGTGTGTGGTGCCGGAACTTATATACGTGCACTTGCAAGAGACGTTGCAAATGCCTTGGGAGTGGTTGGTCACATGAGCAGTTTGGTAAGAACTGCAAGTGGCAGTTGGAACATAAAAAGTAGTTACACGTTGGAAGACGTTGAACGTCTCAAAACTAATTGTATTGTTTCCATGCCCGACTCGTTGTCGGAATTGCCCACTTTGGAAGTGGACGGCAAGTGGTACAAAAAACTTGTCAATGGCAATCCCGTATTAGATTACAAAAACGCACCTTTGTCAAAAGTGTTTTGCAACGGCGAATTTTTTGGAATTGCCCAAGGCAATGGTGCTTTGCTTAAAATGGAGTACTTTTTGAAATGATTTGTCTACCTTACAATCAAAAATTAAATCAACCACTTGTTTTGGCATTGGGCTTTTTTGATTGTATGCATCTTGGCCACAAACAACTTGTAGATACAGCAAAACAACTTGCAAAAGACAGTCAATCCAAAACGGCAGTTTTTACCTTTTCCAACAATCATTTTTCCGTATTGAACAAGTCGGAAAAATTGTTGTTTACCTTTGAAGAAAGAAAAACTTTGTTTCAAAACGTAGGTGTGGACTTTGCTGTATATGCAACTTTTGACAAAGAGTTTATGTCAACCGATGCTCAAACCTTTTTGACAACGTTGAAAAACACTTTTCAACTCAAAGGTGTAGTTGTTGGTTTTGACTATACCTGTGGCAAAGACAGAAAAGATTGCTTTTTTGTT
>JAFQWS010000041.1 GCA_017407305.1 Clostridia bacterium | reverse complement strand
CCAAGTTTTCGCCGTTAAAGGCATCGTTGCCTATTTCAGTAACGGGAATACCGTCAACGTGGCTTTTTATGGACAAATTTAATCTTGTGGGTTTTTTGTCAGGGTCATAATCAAGACCGCTTACAACGTAGTGCGTTTGGTCGTTGGACAAGGTATATACGATCATATCGTTTTGACCACAACCGGCACAAGTCAAAAGACAAGAAAGTGCGATAATCAAAAATAAAACGGTTGATAATGTTTTTTTCATAGATGCTCCTTTATTTGATTATTCATTTAATTTATAAAAAAAAGCAGGGGACGTTAAACGCCCCCACCATTTTATACGTAAAAGCAATTTTATTCCAACTCAAGTTGTTTCTTTTGTTTATCTTTCAAAATAACAAAGATAACCACACCAATTACAACTGCCACCAAGACCAAAACTAAACCCAAAATGGTGCTGGTGTTGAGTGCGTTCATATTGATCAAAACGTCCGTTGAAACGTATGCAAATGTTGCGTTGTCTTCAAATTGAACAAGGCAATACCCGTCATATTCGGCAAGAATTTTTACCACTTGACCTGTTTCCAATGCAATTGCGTTGCCATTTTCATCTGTCAAAGGAATTTGATTGTTCCAATCTGCGTAGGCAAAGTATTCGCCCGACAAGGAAGAATTGACCTTTTTGCGAGAAAGCACTTGTGTCAAGTTGGATTGCAATTTCAATTGACCAACACTGGACATTGCAACAAAACCCGTGGTGCCATCTTCAAATCGCACCAAGTACCAAAAATTAAAGAAAGATTGCAACAAAGTAACTTCTTCGCCACGTTGGTGGTTGGTAGAGGTTACTTTGTAGTTGTCGTTTTGCATAGGAAGGCTGTAAACAAACGTGTTGGAATTGAGCAAAGTGCCTCTTACCACGGCATCGTTAGATACAGCAGTATCCAAAATCAAAACGTAAGGATCGTTTTCCAACGTTGTTGCAGATTTTTTGATCCAACCAAACTTGTTTCCGTACAAGACGTAGTAGAAGTTTGCGTCGGCATTGTCATATCCAAGCACGATAAAGGCTTCCGAAGGAGTCAACGTTGTAAGTTGTTGGATGGAAGTATCTTCATCGGTTGTTTTGTAAACGATTGTTGCAGGGTAGTTTTTTGCCTTGCAAAGGGTAAAGGAGGTCCAAGAAGTGGTGGGAATTGTTCCCGAATAGGTATCGTCACCAATGGACCAATTTTGTTGAATGGTATAACCTTCGTTGTAAATTGCTTTCAAAATCGTGTTGTCTTTGCGTAAAACGTACAAAGAGTTGGCGCTGTCGCCACACACTGCAACAAGATTGGCGTCTTGAGAGGTGTATTGCAACGAAGTGCTGTTTTGTGCAGACAAAAATACAACCTCGTTTGCGTTGTACAAACCAACGTTATTGCCACACGCAAAAACGCCCAAGAAATTGCAGTTTGTCAAACCACCGTTGGTTGTAGGGCCCCAGTTACCCAAAAGTCTCAACGTGCTGTCTTCCAAAATGTAAAGGGTGTTGTTTATGACGGCAAAGCCTTTTACAACTGCGCTTCCTGCATCACCGGGGACGGAAAAGTCGTTCAAATCGCCAAAGTGACCCAAACTTCCGTCAATTCCGTTTTGCAAAGCATATACGGTGTCACCAAGTACTGCAACGTCCACAAGGCTTTCAAAGGCAACAAAGTCGCCAATTGTGGGCGTGGACAAATCGTTGATGATGCGATAGCCGTTTTTTTGGATGATATACATTGCGTTTTGGTAAACGACAATTTTTGATACGTTTCCGGAAATTTCAAAGGACGTTTCCCACTCGGCAGTTTCAGGATTGAAGACGTGCAAAACGCTGGCAACGTCTGTGATGTTGTCAGCAACGTAAAGATGAGAGCTTGTTCCGTTTTCCCATACTGCCAAAGAAACAGGGTTGACCAAGTTTGTGGGGATTTCTGCTTCGCCTTGGGCCAAAGCAATCGTTCCACAAAGAGAAAGTGCCAATATAGATACCAACAATAAACAAATAAGTTTCTTCATAAGCGTTTCCTAAACAAGGCCAAATTTGGTCAAGATGTTTTTTCTTTTGTATATTATAACAAAATAAACTATTTATTTCAATTATTTATTACTTTTTTTTACAACAAATTACAAACTCCTAAAATAACGTTATTTTTACTCCAAAAATCGACAAACATCAAAATATTGGCGAAAAATTGCCCTTTGCAAGGATTTTTGACTATTTGAACAAAAGTTCTAAAAAGTTGGCACAAAAGGTCTATTGTTGACACCCATTGTCATAGTTGAAAGTGTATAATCGAGGTGAAATTAGAAAATTTGGGATTTTCCCAAAGGATGGTGATGAAAAAATGAACTACACGTCGGTTATGTTGAACAACTACTCATCTTTAAGAACGGTCATAAGACAATTTGACAAAATCGTGCAAAAAGAGGCAATGCGTTCACATTTCAACGGACGCCAAGATGCAGGCAGTGCTTATGACCACGCATTTAAAGTTGTCAAATACGTACACAAAAAACAAAAACTTATCGATTTGCACAACATTACTACTCGTGCAATCAACAGTTTGAATAGAGAAGACAAAACAATCATTTATTTTAGGTTTGTTTTAAGAGCAGAAAACGAGCAGATGATGAAAAGATTTTCCTTTTCTCAAAGGACTTTGTACAGACGCATTTGCACGGCACAAAAATCCTTTGAAAGTGTGCTCGTCAGTCAAGGATACGACCAAAATTGGTTTGACAAAAACTACAAACAAGAAAATTGGATGAATTAATCTTCAAAATAAACAGGTTGCTGTTTTTTCTTTGAAGGCAAAAACAATGCCATGCAAAGGGTTGTCGCCAACAGCACCACAAGGCCAATCAACAACCAGTTTGTAAAGTTGTTTTGTGGCAATGGCTCCTCGTATTCAATTTCAGGAGGGACTACTTCGGGATCGGGCAACTCGGGTGTTAGTGGAGTGGGGTGCAATGGTATGTTGGGCGAGGTGGTAAAGTTGCTTTTTACGTACCCCAGTTGTTGAGCATACCAAACAAAGTACCAAAGTTGTCCGTCAACAACCGTTTGACCATAAAAATTGAGTTGTTGATTGTTGGTTGCAGTATAGATGGCTTGAGAATTTGTCGTTGGAGCAACGTAAATGGTTGCACCCCCTCCCACTACTGTGATTGTAACCTTTGGGTACGTAGGCAAAAGTGGCTGTGTGGCAATTTCCACTTCAGCAACGTCTACGTACCCCAAAATTTTGGGAAATCCAATGGAATTGTCCATAAATTCCACCAAATACATCACGCCAACTTGGTCAAGCACTTTTAAGTAATAGGATTTTTCCAGAGTACAAAGGACGTTGGTCTTGGTCGGAGAGGAATACAAGCACGTTTGGTCGTTGACAATTCTAACCCACTCGATATTTTCCGCCAAAACGTTTTGGCAGAAAAAAGAAGGCAACACAAATGCAGTCAAAACAATCAAAGTCAGCAATTTAGTTGTAAAAGATAACGCTTTCAAAGTGCAAACATTGTACACGGAGTTTTGGGCAAATAATGTACTTTTTATGTAAAGAAAGGTTAAAGTTTGTCAAATGCACGTGTGCACATACGTTGATTTATAAAAATGCAACAATTAATAAAACAAATTAAAGCAATAGAAAAAGAACAAGCAAGGCGAAAGCGATGCAAACTTTTTTCCTACAACAAAGGAAAAACTCATCAAAAGCAAATGGCTTTTCACCGATGCAAAAAGAAAAATCGTTGGGTTTTTGGTGGTAACAGAAGTGGCAAAACACAATGTGGTGCCGTCGAAACGGTATGGTTGGCAAGGGGAATTCACCCATATAGGCAAAACAAGCCGATAAGTTGTTGGGTGGTTTCCCTTTCTCAACAAGTACAGCGTGACGTTGCTCAATCCAAGATTTTGGACTATTTGGACAAAAGTTGGATTGAAAAGGTAGTTATGCACTCGGGCAGTTCGTCAAGTGCCGAATATGGTGTAATTGACTACGTATTGGTAAAAAACGTCTTTGGCACAACCAGCAAAATTGCCTTCAAAAGTTGTGAGGCAGGACGTGAAAAGTTTCAAGGCACCTCTTTGGACTTTGTGTGGTTTGATGAAGAGCCACCTTTGGACGTTTACAAAGAGTGTCTAATGCGTGTTATCGACTGTCGAGGTCACGTCTTTGGCACAATGACTCCCCTAAAAGGCAAAAGTTGGGTATATGATGAAATTTATCTCAATCGCAACAAAAATCCCGAGGTTTGGTGCCAATTTATGTCTTGGCAAGACAATCCATATTTAGATGCAGAAGAAGTGGATTTTTTGATGCGAACAATGTCCAAAGAAGAGCTGGAATCACGCTGTTACGGAAGATTTCAAGCAAACACGGGGCTTGTTTATCCGGAATTTGACGAAAACATACACGTTGTCGAGCCTTTTGAGTTTCCCAAAGAGTGGCAAGACACTCTCTCCATTGACCCAGGGTTGAACAATCCGCTTTCTTGTCATTGGTACTGCGTGGACGGTGATGGTGTCGTGTACGTGGTGGATGAACACTTTTATGCAGGAAAAGACGTGGGGTGGCACGCACAAAAAATCAAAGACAAGTGCGCCCGACTAGGCTGGAAAAAGGATCGTTTGGGCAACGTGGAAGCGTTGATTGACTCGGCAGCAAACCAAGTCAATTTAAACGGTCTCAAAAGTGTCAGTCAACTTTTTTATGAAAACGGTATTTCCGTCAATCCCAAGGTAAACAAAGATATGTTTTCCGGCATCAACTGTGTAAAAGGGTATCTAAAACCCCTTTCAGGGCCACCAAGAATAAAGATTTTTTCCAACTGCACCCATTTGATTGAAGAGTTGAAAAGTTATTCGTGGGGCAAGGACGACACACCGGTCAAGGTGGACGACCACGCCTTGGACGAAATGCGCTATTACCTTATGACACGGCCAAAGCCCTATCAAGAAAGGGTGGAAAAAAGCGCAATTCAGTTGGACAAAGAAAGATTGTATCGCCAACTTAGGCAAAGAAGATGAATATTCAAGAATTAGTAACGAAAATTCTCGTAAAAAAGGCAAAAGGTTACCAAGTAAAGGAAAAAGTGGACGAATTTGTTGCCGACGACGAGGGAAATTTAAAATTGACAAAAAGGAAAGTAACCACCAAGCACCTTCCGTCCGATTTGGGCGCACTCAAAATTTTGGTGGAACAACAAACAGTTCAAAGCGTAGAGGACCTTTCGGACGAAAGTTTGCAACAGGAAAAATTGAGGTTGCTTTCACTATTACAAAAATACAACGATCAACAGGAGGATCAAAATGATAACCAAAACAACTTACAAGACGTCGTGTGACGTGAAAAATTGTCGCAATACGGCAGATTATTGCTTTGAAACAAAAGGTAAAATGAGCAGAACCTATTTGTGCAAAGAATGTTTGGCAAAAATCGTGCAGTTTGGTACGCAAGAAACCAAGGTGAAAAGTGTTGTCAACGCAGTGAAAAAGGCAATGACAACCACCATAAAGGAGTGATTTAGATGCAATTCAGAGAAGAAATAGTTGCTGAAATCAAAAAAGATTTTGAAAATCGCCGACAAAACAGACGCCCATACGAATTGGCTTGGCAATTGAATATGAACTTTAATATGGGCAATCAATATTGCTCCATTTCCCCTCGTGGTGTGGAGCAAGAAGACAAGTTTTTCTTTTGGCAAGAAAAACAAGTGTACAATCACATCACTCCCGTTGTTGAAACAAGATTGTCTCGTTTGGCAAAGGTACGTCCAAGACCTCACGTAAGACCTTTTTCCTCCGATGAAAAAGACGTGCAATCGGCAAAATTGGCTGAAAAAATTCTCAACAGCACCTTTGACAAGTTGGAAATGGACTCTTTGATGAGTTTGGCAACAGGTTGGAGTGAAGTTTGTGGCACAGTCTTTTACAAGGTGGGTTGGCAAAACGAAAAGGGACAAATCAAAGGAAAGCCCTTCAAAACGGGAGAAGTTACCGTCACCGTTTGCCCACCTTTTGAAATTTATCCTGATTCCAACGTGGCGCAATCGTTGGACGATTGTGCTTCATTGATACACGCTAGAGTGTATTCCACAGCCGACGTCAAGAAAATTTGGGGTGTTGACGTCAAAGGGGAAGACATTGCAGTCTTTTCCATTGACAACACAACGGGCATTGGTGGTTTGGGGTACAACTCAACGGTGCCAAGCGTCACCCATCAAACCAAAAAGGACGTGGCGCTTGTGTTGGAAAGATATACCTGTCCCAATGCAACGGACAAACAGGGAAAATTGGAAATCGTGTGTGGCGAACACTTGTTGTATAGTGGCGAAATGCCCTTTATTTTGGGCGAAGATGGTCAAAGAAAGTTGCCTTTTATCAGACAACAAGCGCAAAGCCAAACAGGATGTTTTTGGGGAGCAAGTGTAATTGAACGTCTAATTCCCATCCAACGAGCCTACAACGCAGTCAAAAACAGAAAACACGAATTTATCAACAGACTTACCATGGGTGTGTTGGAAGTGGAAGACGGCAGTGTGGACATTGAAAACTTGGAAGACGAAGGACTTTCTCCGGGCAAAATTTTGGTATATAGACAAGGGGCAAATCGTCCACAACTTATGGCAAGTGGTTCTATTCCTGCCGATTTTGCATACGAAGAAAGAAGTTTGTTGGAAGAGTTTCGCGTTGTGTCTGGGGTGTCGGAATTTGCCACGACTTCACAAACTGCAACGGCCTCGTCCGGCGTTGCCTTGCAGTTGATGTTGGACCAAGACGACGTGAGAATGCAAATGAGCATTGAAAACGTCAAAATGGCAATCAAATTGTTGGCAAAGTACCTACTCAAACTTTACAAGCAATTTGCAACCTCTCCAAAATTGGGCAAATTTGCCAACGACGAAGGTAAGGTGGAAGAATTTTATTTCAAAGGCAATCAACTTTCCAGCGACGACGTTGTCTTTGACACCGAAAACGACCTCACCAATTCAGTGGCAAGCAGAAGAAACATGGTAAGCGAATTGGTCAAAATGGGCATATTGACCGATGACAATGGCAAAATGACAAAAAGTGCCAAGGCAAAGGTGCTTCAAATGTTGGGTTTTGGCAATTGGGAAGACAGTCTTGATTTGACAAAACTTCACGTTAAAAAAGCACAAAATGAAAACTTTGACATTGACAAAGCCGATTTATTGTCGGTGGACGATCACGATATTCATATTGCCGAACACACCAGATACGTCATTTCAGGACAGGCTAAAAAACGTGAAAAAGTTCTTGCTCACATCGAGCAACACAAGGCTTTGAAAGGACTGGTGCAAAATGAACAAATTCAAAACGGTTGAAGAACTTGAAAAGGCGTACAGTCAACTGGAAAAGAGTTTTACTCAAAAATGTCAGCAGTTGGCTCAACTTCAAAGGGGTACAAGCCAAGAGCCACCCCAAAACAACTCAGGCCCCGACAACGATTTTGACGTTTGCGTTGTTGATAAAATGCTGGAAAACCCTCAAATTGTGGAGTCTATTTTGCAAAAATTGTTCAAAATGGACTTGGCCAATACGCCCAAAGAGGAGCAAACATCACAAGAAGTGGTGCCTCCTTCCATTTGTGGCAACGGAGGAAGTATATCGGTGTTGCCTCCGTTAAAACCCAAAACTTTGCAAGAAGCAGGTGAATTGGCAAAAAAAATAATTAATTAGGAGAACGTAAAAAATGGTAACACTTACAAGTGCAGAAAATGCACTTAAAACTTTGTATTTGGGTGTCGTTGCAGACCAACTCAACACATCCGTCAATCCCCTTTTGGCACAAATTGAACACACTTCAAGTGACGTTTGGGGTAAAGAAATCAGAAAACTTGCACCTTTTGGCGTGAATGGTGGTGTTGGTGCGGGTACAGAAACAGGTGCTTTGCCCACTTCCGGTCAAAACAATTACGCACAATTCGTACTTACTTTGAAAAACCTTTACGGCACGATTGAATTGTCCGACAAGGCAATCAGAGCAAGTTCCAACTCTGCAGGTGCATTTGTAAACCTTCTCAATGCAGAAATGGAAGGTTTGCTCAAAGCAAGCAAATTTAACTTTGGTCGTATGTTGTTTGGCGATGGTTCCGGCAAACTTTGCACGGTAGTTTCCGCAAACGGCAACGTCATCACTGTTGACAGCGTCAAAAACGTTATCGAAGGTCAAGTAGTGGACGTTGTTTCCGGTACAAGCGTCCTTTCCGGTGCTTGTCAAAGAAGAATTGTTTCCGTTGACAGAGTCAACAAAACAATCACTTTGGGTGGTGCAACAATTGCATCCGGTACAATCAGCCCCAGCGACGTTGTTACAATTCAAGGCAGTTTCAACTTGGAATTGACAGGTTTGGGTGCAATTTTCTCCAATTCCAACACTTTGTATGGTCTTGCTCGTTCGGACAACGCATGGTTGACTCCTTACAGCAAAACAGCAGAAACGTTGACAGACATTTCCATCCAAACAGCAATTGATACTTTGGACGAAACAGCAGGCAGTATTGCAGACTTTATCGTATGTTCTGCAGGTGTCAAACGCGCCTACCAAAACTATCTCATCACAAACAGAACAAACGTTGACTATATGAACTTGCAAGGTGGTTACAAGGCAATTTCCTACAATGGCATTCCCATTGTAAGCGATCGTTTCTGTCCTCAAGGCACAATGTATATTCTCAACACCAAAGATTTCCATTTGCATCAACTTTGCGACTGGCGTTGGTTGGAAGGTGAAGGTGGCAACGTTTTGAAACAAACAGCAGGCAGACCTTCCTATACTGCAACTTTGGTAAAATATGCCGATCTCATCTGTGACAGACCCATTGGTCAAGCAGTTTTGACAGGCATCACCGAGGCATAATTATGAAAAGGGCGGTGACTTGCGATTTGTTTGATATAAGTTGGGCGCTCAAACAAATTGACAGCGATTATGCCTTGATGTTTGACCAGGTTACGAAAAAATACGAAGTACACAACAAGCGTCAAAAGCCCACCCTATGTTTTGTGGTTCCTTATGATGAATTAGATTGGCGCACTGTACTTCTCACTCGTCAAACTCAGGTGCAAAACGCAGAAAGATTGTTTAGAGAAATGGAACGTCACAACCAAGAGTTGGAAAAAGAGGCCCAACTAAAAGCAATTTCAAAGGCTCACCGCCTTTTGGAGGAAGTATGAAAGTATCTCAAATAATAGAAATGGTGGACAAATTTTTAAACTTACAACTGCCACGAGTATTGTTTGAACCCAATGGCGAAGAAGTGTTGTTGCAACAGGAAGCAAAGACGGACAAGGTGCAGTCTTTGGTGGATTGTTGCAACGTTGTGTGCGACGAAATGGCGCACAATTATGCACCTTTGTACCGTAAGAAGGTGGTAAATGCAAGCGACGGAATTGTTCCTTTTGAAGAGTTGGATGACTTGATTGAAGTTTTTTCCTTGAAAGACAGCGACGGTTTTTTAGCCACCTTCATTTACGGCGAAGAGGGACTTTCAACAAAAAATGACGGTCAATATACCGTTGTTTACTCGGTAAAACCCCCAAAAGCAGACTTTTTTGGCGACATTGTTGCAGGACTCCCTGCCATTGACGAAAGAATTTTTGCCTATGGAGTGTGCGCTGAATATTGTTTAAGGATGGGTATGTACGACGACATGGCAATTTGGGACAGCCGTTTCAAATCGGCTTTGGCAATTGCCACAAGAAAGAAAACCCCTCTCAATCTCAAACAAAGGAGTTGGTGCTGATGTTTTATACCAATCGTTTACCCACAAAAAAAAGCAAGACAAAACTCGTCACGTTGGGATTTGGTTCCACCAACACCGTTTTGGATGAAAATTTACTTTCACAAAGCGTGTCAAGGGTAAACTTCAACTGCGACGGCTCGTCTGGGGCGTTGCAATCTCTTTGTGGCATTGAAAAATTTGTCGTCAACGGCGATTTGCAATTTTCCCACAACGTGTTGAAAGTTTGGCATTTTGCTCCCTCACAATCTAGCGAAGTTTTGATTGCTTTTTTGCAAGACTTCAACTTATATACGGTAAACTTGACATCAGGACAAATTACAAAAATATCTTCCCAACCTTTGTTGGCTGTGCCTGATGCAGTCAGTTATCGTATGTTGGACGAGGACGTGATGCTTTTTTGTTCGGCACAAGACTCGTTGAAAGTGTTTGACGGTCAAAACTTTTACGCCATCGAATCGGCACCACAAATTGTTTCAATGTGCGTTCACTACGAAAGAATTTTCGGTTGTTTTGGCAATACTTTGTGGTTTTCCGACGACCTAGATCCCACCAACTGGAATATTTCAGCAACGGAAGCAGGCTACGTTGAAATGGCAGACGACCGAGGCAAATTGCTCAAAGTGGTGTCTTTTGCCGACTATTTGTACGTATTTAGAGAGTACGGAATTGCCAGAGTGTCGGCATATTCGTCACAACAAGATTTTGCAGTAAACCAACTTTTTGTCACAAGTGGCAAAATTTATCCGGAAACAGTTTCCATTTGCGGAGATAAAATTTTGTTTTTGTCGCAAGATGGTTTGTATCTTTTTGACGGAGCCGAAACCACTAAGTTGCTTTCCGATATGGACGGATTGTTTGACCACATAGACAACGTCAATGCATGTGCAGAATACAGCGGTGGCAAATATTATTTATCTTGTGCGCTCAATTTTGGCGAAGACGTAAGGTACAGCAACGAGCAAAACAGTCAAAACAACGCAGTTGTCGTTTATGATTTTCAAAAGGGCAACGTTTCGCTAATTCGTGGGGCGGACGTGCGTTTTATGAAAAATACCACGCTCACACAAAGTCAACTTTTGATGTGTTTGGGCGGTCAATTGGGCACTTACGTTGGAAAATTGACCAACAACGGCAAGCTTTTTGATACCGTTTTGCCCAAATATTGGAAGATGCCTCAAAGTCAATTGGGACAAAGTATGGCTCAAAAGTATTTGGAATACGTTGTGTTGACAACCAAAGCCGACGTCACTTTGGAAGTGGAGTGCGACGGTCAATTGCACCTTTTTGAAATTATGGGCAGTACGTTGGCGCAAAAAGTTCCGTTGAAATTGAGTGGCAAAGTGTTTTCTTTTGCCTTTTATACGGAAAATCCCACTTTGTACGTCAGTATGCCCAGAGTGGTCTACAAGACCTATTCGGAGGAAGTATGAACTATGGCAAGGTTGCCTATTTAAAGGCAACGCAGTTGGAAAAACACTTTCAAAATCTTTATCAAATCACTCAAAAGAGTGCAGAAAACACCCTCAACCAAAAAAAAGAAGGACAGTTTATTCAAGGCGAAAGTTGGGATTTTTTCTTTTCTTGTTCCAAAGCAGGAAGCGTTTTGGTCAACTGCTGTTTGGTGGCAAATTGCCAAGAAAAGTTGGAAATACAACATTTTTTCAACGGAGTTTACGTAGATAGCACCTATATGGAACAAGCGCAAAACGTGTCCAACTTTTGTTACACAATCAAAAATGCACTAAAAGGAGTCAACTGCTATTCGGTGCGATTTGTTTCGGGCAACGCATATTGCAGTGCAACGGTACAGCTGACGGGAAGTTTTATGGAAAAAAACAAAGAGGCAATTCCCTTCACTTGTTTAAACGACGCTTCAGTTTTTGGAAAATTGCTGTCCCCGATCGTCTATATTGAAGGCGAACAAACGACCACAATTAATCTTGACGGAGAGATTGCTCAATGCAAATTGGCAACAATCGATGGTATTTTGCATTTGTTTTACTTAAAAAACGGTCAGTTGATTGTGCGCAATCTTGCCACGGACCAAGAAAAATACTTGGCTACAAGCATTTCTCACTTTGCATTGGCAGATGTTGGCGAGCAGTTGATTTTGTTTTTGGTTGTTCGCAACAAGGTGTATCGTGCAACGGTAAGTTATCAAGGATGGACGTTGCAAACGCAACTAGTTGAAATTGCTCAAAATGAAAAAGCCGTCAAGGTGTTTTGCACTCAAAACGAAGTGCACAAGGTGTTGGTGGTGCAGTCAGCATCAAGGTTAAGTATTTTTGAAAGTTCAAATTGGTATGATTTTTCCGTTTTGTCGCGCACACAAGAAAAGTCGGCAACCGACGTAATTGTGGATGGCGACCAATTGAAAATTCTATCACTAAAAGAAAATCTGTGCCAAAAGATAATTTTTGATTTGACCAGCAAAGAAGAGAGTGCAATTTTACCGGTAAGATACCTTTCCGGAGTGTGTTTTAAACAAAGCGATCAACTTTTGTGCAGTCAATTTGAAAAGTTGTCTATATATTCAATTTAAGGAGAACAAACATGGCAATTATTTCGCAATTCACCTCCAAGGCCAAAGAAGAAAGTGGCGTTGGCAAAAGTGAAGATATGGAAAAACTTTATTTGACACAATTCAACAAATTCAAAGAGGAATTGGAAGGCATTGACAAAAAGTACAGCGCAGATATTGGTAGCGTGGACGTTGCAATGCCCGACTCTTTGGGTTTGACCAAGCGTGAGTATGAAATGCCCACCGAGGATGAATTGTACAAATTGGCAAAAGAGGCCCTTCAATCAAAGTATCAAACAAGCAAACACTCAATTGAAGAAAGCGATTCCAAAAGTAAAAACAATTTTCAAAACAAAATGACCGAGGCCGAGCAGGATGCGATCAAGTCCAAAGAAAAACTCAATCGCAGTTTGGCAAAAGAAATCTCTGCCATCAAAGAAGATGCAACGGGCAAAGGCGTTGCCAGAAGCAGTATCGTAACAAGTGCAGTTGAACGCGCACAAAAAGAGTATGGCGAAAAAGCAAGTGACGTTGACGGCGAGTACCAAGACAAGGTACAACTCATCACAACAGGGTTGGAGCAGTTGGCAAATCAAACAAAACAAGCCTTGGAAGCTCTTCAACAAAGTCACGACAGCGAAGTGGTGGCAAAGGCTCAAAAGATGTTGGAAGATGCTCAAAAAGAGTATCAAGAAGTTGTAAAATACAACAATTCGATTGACGAAAAGGAAACCAAATATCAAAAAGAACGCGCAGAAGCTTTGAACAAAGCCTACAATGACGAAGTGGAAAGAGCACAAAAAATTGTGCAAATGTACAACACCATTGGTAAAAGTGGCGTAGAAAAGATGGCAATGCAAGAAAAATTGGAAAAAGCCAAAGAATATTTTGCATCAATGCCCAAGTCTATAGCGCAAAAATTGATTCAAAGTGACAGTTCAATGCGTCACTATTTTGGCGAATATTACGACTATCTTTTGTCCTATCTCAAAGGTTTAAATAGAATTTAGGTTTAAAAAGTGTTGGGCTTGTTGACCAAAATTTTGGTCAACAAGCCTTTTTTTTAGCAAAATTTGCCCCAAAGGGAAAATTGTGTTTGGAAAATTTTACTTTTGGCAACCATAGACAAGTATAATATTTAATCAATTTATTAAAAATTGTTGAAAATTTGCTTGTATTGTTATATAATAAACGTACTATGAAAAATATTCGCGAAACAACACCTATATATATTTTCAGCAACTTTTTGAAGTTGGTTTTGCTTGCGATTTTACCTGCCGTTGCGCTTGGTTTTACAAGTGTAGATCACAGCAACGTCACGTTGTTTCTTCGCTACCTTTCCAACCCAAACTTTGTATTGAGAGATTATCTTTACATAGAAGTTTTGAACTATTTTTCTTTCTTCAATTTCAGTGAAAGATGGTGGCTGTTCTTGATTGCAAGCGCATTGGCTTGCGTTTCCCTGAGTTTTATCTTGGCAAACGTTCAAAGACATATGCGTTTGGGAGTGGACAATTTCTCTGGAACGTACAAGTTTGGTGTAAGGTTGTTGCCTTCGTGCGCACTTTTTGTGGTGATTGCCGTTCTTTCTCATCAAATTTTCACCTTGATTGCCACAGGTTTGGCATATTTGGTGTCCTACTTTGTTGTTGATTCGGTAATCAATTTGACAATCACGGTGGTGTTGCAAATTGTTGCAAAACTTGCTTACGTAATGTTGGCATCGTTGTTTTTGTGCACGTTGCCTGCAATTCAATGTGAAGGTTTCCGTTTGAATATGGCAGCCAACTATTCCATCAAAATTGTCAGCAAATACTACTACAAAGTTGCCTTTACGTTGACTTACGTATATTTGTTTACAACAGTCGTTTACTACGTTTTGCCCATTTATCTCGACGGGCTCAAAGAGGTAATTTCTTCTTTGTACTTCTTGATGTGGATCATTTATTTGCCCACTTATGCAGAAAGAATTTACGCCTTGTTTGAAGACGTAGAACGCAAAGATTTAAAGAAAAACATTTGGAGAAGCAGATGAAATACACCAAATCGTTAAAAATATCAGCCATCAATTGGCAAACAATGTTAAAAACAGTTTTGGTACAACTGCTTGTTTTTGCATGTATATTGGCATTGGTTTTGCTTGCTTTCCACGACGTTTTTGATGCAGTCGTGGCAGTTGTCAACTCGTTGGACTTTTCTGCATTTGCAGGTATGACTATTGAAGAACTTATTCATGGCACTCTTACCAACCAAACGGTTACCGAAAACGTAAGAGCCTTGCTCAATCAATTGGTGCAAGCCATTGAGGCAATTCCCAACTTTTCCAACCTTGTCTTTGTCAGTTACTTGATTGGTTTGCTTTTGTTTATGCTTTACCGTATGTTTATAGGTTGCTGTGACGTCCCCGTCATGTGTCAAATCGTCGAATTTATGGAAAGCAACACTTTTAGACCTTTCAGTTGGTACTTTTTCAAAAAATTTACTTGGTCTTTCAAGTTTTTGGTGTGCCAATTTGTCATGACCATTTGGTTGGACGCATTGATCGTTGCATCCAGTATGGGATTGTTTTTATTCTTTGAAACGGTCTTTGGTGGAGCAACGGCACTTTCTTTGATTGTCACGCTGGTTTGCTTGTTGCTTTTGTACGTAACAAGACAAAGTTTGTATGCTTTCTGGTTGCCTTGCATGGTGGTAGATGCACTCCAACCTATGCAAGCATTGAAAAAAGCTCTTTCCGTCATCTTCCAACAATTTGGCTCGGTGTGGGTAAAATATTTGTCCACAATTGGAGTTTCCACCTTGTTGACGTTGGGAGTGGTGGTTCTGACGGCATTGCTTGGCGCAAATCCCTTGTGGTCGCTGTTAGGTGGTGCAATTTCATTCGTCAGTTTTTACGTCAACAAAAATATTGGAGCGGTCGAGTACTTCGAAAGTCAACAAAAACCCTACTTCTCAGTTAGAATTAAAATTCCCAGCATAAACGAAATAGAGCAAGACAAACCCAATGCATAACGCTTTGGGTTGTTGCTTTTTTGGAGTAATATGAGCAATTTAAACAATACAAAATCAAACAAAATTGTCGATGGCGTCAAGAAAAAACTCAACGTGGTTTTTATGGGTGGCGTTGGTGAAATTGGCAAAAATATGACACTTTTCGAATACGGCAAAAGCGTCGTAGTTTTGGACTGCGGATTGTCTTTTCCCACCAGTGATATGCCTGGTATTGACGTGGTAATTCCCGATTTTGGTTATTTAAAGACTAAAAAAGAACAAATCAAAGGTTTAATTTTGACACACGGTCACGAAGACCACATTGGCGCAGTCAGTTTCTTTTTGAAGGAATTTCCCAAAGTGCCTGTTTTTGGTACAAAATTGACGTTGGGTTTGTTGCAACATAAACTTATTGAACACGGCATAACCTCTGCAACGTTGAAAGAAGTTACCGACAGAAGTATGTGTCAATTGGGAGACTTTTCCGCCGAATTTATCAACGTAACCCACTCGGTTGCAGGCAGTTTGGCAGTATGCCTCAGCTGTGGTGCAGGAAAAATCTTGCACACGGGCGATTTTAAAATTGACTACACCCCAATTGGTTCAGAAACAATGAACCTTGGCAGATTTGCCGAACTTGGCAAGCAAGGTGTGTTGTTGCTTATGGCAGATTCCACCAACGTTGACCACGAAGGTTACACCTTGTCCGAATCGGTAGTTGCCGACACAATGAACAAGATTTTTGCCGAAAACAAGGGCAGACGTTTGATTGTGGCAACCTTTGCATCAAACATTGACCGTTTGGGTATGATTATTGATTTGGCAATCAAACACAAACGCAAAATTGCAATTTCCGGCAAAAGCATGGCAAACGCCATTGAAACAGCCGAAAGAATTGGCTACATGACGGTGGACCGTGCACAATTTGTGGACATAAATCGTGTTGAAGGCATTGACGATGGTAAACTTTGCATTTTGGCAACAGGTACGCAAGGTGAACCTATGTCCAGCCTTACACGTATGGCATCGGGGGAATTTAACAAGGTTCAAATTGGCGAAAACGACACAATCGTGTTGTCCAGCAGTCAAATCCCTGGCAACGAAAGAGACGTTTACAACGTCATCAACAACCTCTGTCGTTTGGGCGCAAAGGTCATTTACAATCGTTTGGAGGCCATTCACTCGTCCGGTCACGCATGTCGCGAGGAATTGAAACTTATTCAATCTTTGGTAAAGCCCAAGTATTTCA
Organism: Clostridia bacterium; assembly: GCA_017407305.1. Lineage (GTDB taxonomy): Bacteria > Bacillota > Clostridia > Christensenellales > CAG-314 > RGIG2220. Next base: position 2,099 of record JAFQWS010000041.1, on the reverse strand, counting down.
TCCCTGTTCACGGCGAATATAGACACCTCAAAATGCACTCTCAACTTGCCGAAGAAATGGGCGTAAAGAAAAAGAATATTGTTTTGGCTGAAGTGGGCGACTGTGTCACCATTGATGGCAATGGAATAAAAATCAAAGGCAAAGTGGAAGCAGGCGCAGTGCTTGTGGACGGACTTGGCATCGGCGACATTTCCGACTTTGTTTTGAAAGACAGATTGACCTTGTCGGAAGACGGCATTTTGATTATTGCAGTTGGCATTGGCAAGGAAACAAGAACAATCGTGTCCGGTCCGGAACTTATCTCTCGTGGTTGCTTCACGTTGGGAGACGAGTCGGCAACCCAAATGCAAGATGAAATCAAATCAATGGTGCGTGAGCAATTGAAAGCTACTCCTTTGTTGCAAAGCAGTATCCCAGCATTGAAACAAGCGTTGCAAAAGTTGGTAAGAAAATATGTCAAAACCAACCTCAAACGCTACCCCATGATTTTGCCAATCATTTTGGAAATGTAGTATATATAAATATTTAAACCACTCAAACAAAGTTTGAGTGGTTTTTTTTGTAAAAATCGTTAATATTTACTTTATAAAAACCCTATCGCTATTGCAAATAAGCAGAAGTTGTTGTATAATATACATTGGATTTGTATATGCAAGAAACACTTTAATTTTTTTTAACTTGCATATCGTTTAGCTATGAAACAAGACGATTTAATCACTTTGACAATTGAATCACAAGGCGTGGATGGTGTTGGCATTGGTAAATGTCAAGGCTTTACCGTGTTTGTCCCCTATGCCTTGGCAGGCGACCAAATTGTTGCTAAGGTGGATTTTGTCAACAGAAAAAAATCCGTTGTTTTTGCCAGTTTGAAAGAAGTACAAGTACCCTCCCAAAACAGGGTTGAAGCACCTTGTCCTGTGTTTGGCAAATGCGGGGGTTGCAATTTGCAAAATGCAACCTATCAAAGCCAACTGCAATTCAAAGCAGAAAAGGTCAAAAAGAATTTTGCAAAGTTGGCAGGTATTGACATTCCGTTGCCTGAAATCGTGGCATCTCCCTTGCAATTTGGTTATCGCAACAAAATTGCCCTTCCCGTTTCAGGAAAAAAGGGAAAGGTTGTGTTGGGTATGTACAAAACAGGTACGCACCAAGTCGTGTCGTTGCCCAACAACGATTGTTTGCTTTGTCAAGATTGGGCAAAAAAGGTGGCAGTTTTGTGTCAAAATTTCTTCAACGAAAGCAAAATAGAACCTTACAATTCAAAATACAACAGTGGTTTGGTAAAACACGTCGTGGCACGTTTTGTGGACGGGCAATTGTTGTTGACGGTGGTTGCAACAAAAGGTGGTGCAATCGACTATGCACCATTGAAAAAGCAACTTGACCGTAACTGGGCAAAATGGGGTTTGTACGAAAACGTCAACTCGTTGGGAAACAACGTCATTTTGTCGGGCAAATCCAACCACGTTGACGGCATTGAAGCAATTCAGTCGGAAATGGGCGCAATCAAGTATTTTATTCATCCCGACAGTTTTTTCCAAGTAAACACTCAAGCCAAAGATTTGCTTTATAAAAAAGTGAAAGAGTTTGTGCAAGAGTTTCAAACGGAAGTTTTGTTGGACTGCTTTTCCGGTGTAGGTTTGCTTACAGCCAGCCTTTATGACGAAAGTTACGACACGTTTGCTTTTGAAATTGAGCCGTCGGCAACACAATCGGCAGATCAAATGAAGATTGCCAACAACCTTGTTCGATTGCAAAACGTTTGTGGAGACGTCTTGGAACAACTGCCAAAAGTCATTTGCAAATTGAAAGAAAAAAAGACAACTGCGGTTGTTGACCCGCCTAGAAAGGGTTTGTCGCCTCAAGTGATAAAAATGTTTTCTCAAAATGGTGCAAACAACGTGGTGTACGTGTCTTGTGACAGCGCAACCTTGGCACGAGACGTAGGCTTGTTTGTCCAAGATGGTTATTCCATTTCCAAAATTTGTTGTTTTGACCTTTTTCCCAACACCGACCACGTGGAAAGTTTAGTTTGTCTGCAAAGGCAGACAAACTAAAGCGATATAAATCCCTTATGGGATTTGCGATATACGCTACAT
>JAFQWS010000004.1 GCA_017407305.1 Clostridia bacterium | reverse complement strand
GCTCTTGCACGGGCAATTGCCTGACGAGATTTCTTTTCTGCTTCCTTTGTGACGGCGCAACTGTTGATGATGACAAGGTCGCAATCGTCAAACTTTGTGACAACTTTGTGCCCTTGATTGGTCAACTGCCAAGCAATTTGCTGACTTTCATAGTAGTTGGTTTTGCAACCCAACGTAAATACACAAACTTTCATCAGTCACCCACCAAAGCATTGTACACCGACAAGACAAACACCGATGCCGTTTCGGCTCGTAAAATTCTCTTGCCCAAAGAAACCGTTTGCGCATGAGTTCCTTCAAAAAGTTGCACTTCTTCGTCGGAAAAACCACCTTCACTGCCAACGATAATTGCCGTTGAGGGGCAATCTTTCAGGCAAGTTGCAAAAGCCTTTGTTTGTTCGTTTTCATAACAAAACAAAACGTTGTCACTCGCCAAGGCAAGATTGGCGACGCTTTTGAAATTGTCAAGGTATTCCACTTTGGGCATGACACTGCGACCGCATTGTTCACAAGCCGATGCAGAAATTTTTCTAAGTCTTTCCAATTTGTTGTCGGATACGTCTGAAACACAATATCTTGAATGGAAAAGATAGATGTTTTTTACACCCAATTCCACTGCTTTTTGCACAACAAAATCGTTTTTGTCTCCTTTCATTACGCCAAAAAACAAGGAAAGTTCTTTGTTTGATTCGTTTTGACCTTTTGTCGTTTGCAAAACGTTGCAATATACAGCGTTGTTGTCAATTTTGACAATTTCCGACAAATTGTCGTTGCCATCTTGTGTGCAAAGCACAATTTTGTCGCCAACGCGCATACGCAAAACTCTAGAAATGTAGTTGTGAGCTGAACGAATTTCCGCCTTGTTGCCGTACAATTCGTCAGGTTGGATGAAAAATCTTTTGTAACCACTCATAATTGATACCTCAAAGCACACCAACAACCCATTTGTTCAAAGTCAACTCGTCCAAAGCCAATACCTTCAAAGGCCACTTTTACTTCTTGCAATCTTTCTTCCAATATGCCCGACAAAATCAAGGTCGTGCCTTTTTTGGCAATTTGATGAATTTGTTTTGCCAAAATCAACAAAATGTCTGCCGTAAGATTGGCAGAAACAACGTCAAATTGACTGTTTACCTTGTCGCACAAGTCACCCAAAACAACGTTGCATTTGTTTTCAAGATTGTTGATTTTTGCATTGTGATTACATACCGAAACGGCTTGTTCATCAACGTCAACCAAAGTACAATCGTTTGCACCCAAAAGCAAGGCAGTCAATCCCAAAATGCCACTGCCACAACCAACGTCACAACACGATTTGCCCAAAAGGTCAACTTGTTGCATAAATTTCATACAAAGTGCCGTTGTTTCGTGTCTGCCTGTGCCAAATGCAATGCCCGAATCAAGCAAAAGAACCTTTTCGTCATCTTTTGCTTGGTAACTTTCCCACTCGGGGCAAACAACGATTTTTCCAAAACTTGCCGGTTTGAAATACTTTTTCCACTCGTCTTTCCAAGACGCATCGTCCACCGTTTCCACGGACAAAGCCAAAGAACCTGCATCTGTCAAGCAAGACAAGTCTTGTTGCAACAAAATGAGTGCGTCTTCCAAATTTTCCTGACTGACAAAACCACTGACGACAACTTCTTCTTCAAAATTTTCAAAGGCATTTTCGTCAACATAGTCCCACGTGGGGTTGTTGAGGTCGTTTTTGTCGTAAATACACACACCATCCACGCTGTTTTTTTGTAAAAAGTAGGCGACAAGTTCACTCGTCGCCGTGTTGGTTTTTATTGTAATTTTTGAATATTTCATGCTAAATAAGTAAGTCTATCAATTTTTTTGCATTTTCCCATTGGCGTTTGCTTGTGGCATAAAACAACTTTCCTTTTTCGGTGATTGTGTAGTACTTGCGTGTTGCTCCTACGTTTTCGCCCCAAACACCTTTGATGTATTCGTTGTCTTCCAAACGATGATATGCCGAGTAAAGACTTTGCTCGTTGGGAATATAGAGATTGTTTGTCTTTTGCGCAATATATTTTCTTATTTCGTTGCCGTACTTGGTACCATCCATAAGCGCCGACAAAACGAAAGTGTCAATGTGACCACGCAAAAGGTCGCTGGAAATTACCTTCATTTGTATTGCTCCAATATATTATCTATGTCTAACATATAAGATAGCATTTTAAAGGGGTTTTGTAAAGTACAAAACCCCAAAAAATCAAAAGAAAAAAATAAAAAATAATATTCAATTTTGTGTAACACTATGAAACATTTTTTTTGGTTTTTTTTGCAATACCAAAACAAGGGCTTTTTGCAAAAATGGTTAAATTTTTAACCATTTGCACCATATTTTGTGCAAAAAACGTACAAATTTGATAAAAATGTTGAATTTTTGAATTTTCTTTAACTTTGCAGTCAAATTGCCAAAAGCATTTTTTTCATTTCTTCTTTAAATTCTTCCATGTCAACAGGCTTTGCCACGTGGCTGTTCATTCCCGCATCCAAGGCTGCCTTTACGTCAGCAGAAAAACCACTTGCCGTCATTGCCACAATTATGATTGATTTGGCTTTGGGATGACGACATCTTCTTATTGCTTTGGTTGCGTCGTAACCGTTCATAATAGGCATTTGC
>JAFQWS010000040.1 GCA_017407305.1 Clostridia bacterium | reverse complement strand
TCGGTGCGATATGATATAAATCCCTTCACGCCCCGCAGGGCATATCGTTTGCGTAGCAAATATCGCTCCCGTTAGGGAATATCGCAAATCCCACGAGGGATTTATATCGCTGCGTGTTCTCCGTTAAGGATAACACGCTAATTGGTGTGCTTTTTTTGTGCCTTTCGATTGGGACAAGGCTCGTTTTTAAATTTTGTTTGTTTTAACCAATATATCGTTTTGCACATTCTTTTCAACTATTTGAAAAGGCTTTTTTTGTTGCATTGTTTTGCAAAAAGCAAATAAATCGTTTTGTAGTTGCCATTTTTTGCACACCAACAAAGGGTTTGGTGCACAAAAACAAAGTTTAATAACAACTTCAAAGGCAAAAGAAACAAAGCAAACGTTGATTTTGAGTTTGTTGGTTTACTTTTTGAATTGGTTGCGTTCCCTTGATTTTGTGTGGCGCAACACCGAATTGTTTGTCCTTTGGTTGTTTGTGTTACCCGTTGTAGTTGATTCAAAGCAAATCTCGTTGTAAATTGGCATATTGGTTGCGTGCATTTTTTGGGGGAAACAAAATAATGCAGAAGCTTTTGCCAATTTGCTTTATAGCAATTTCTTTGGATTGAAATTTAGAAAGCACAACAATGCAATTTGCATTAACCTTTGTGCTCGTTGACGTTGCCTTTGATTGTGTAGGGCAAAACAAGGTAGTTGTCTTTGTCACGGCCGACAAGTGACACATTGTCGATTTGCACGTCTTTATTTGCGCCTGTGGACGGAGTTTTGTATTGCGCTCTGCACGAACCAATGCCTACAAAATCACCGTCGCAAACGCCGTTGAGCGTTCCCATTTGATTTATGGTTGCACTTTTTGTTCCGTCATACCACTTGTCATCCACCATGGTGTCTTCAACCGTGATAATCTTTTTTAAAATGCGTCCTTTTGCAGTTTGTTCTTGAGACAAGCAATAGTTTTTGGCATCTTTGCCCGAAAGTTGCATCTTGTCAACGCAAAGCTCTTTGCTTGTGCCGGCATTTTTATCACAAAAATAGAGACATCCGTCTTTTAAGCAGACGTCATCACCTTCCATGACACCTTCCAGCTGAACGTCATTGCAATACATTTTGTCGCCTCCATCATACGTTTTGGAAAAATTGCCTTGTTTAACAGTAAGCGGGCGAGGTGCAACAAACAAAGTTCCATTTTGGACGGACACGTTGTAGTCTTGTTTGTCGTATTGCTTGTCCAAGCCAAGTTGATAGACACCTGCACCATTTATTTCTTTGGTGGGTACAATTTTTCCGTCAAAGTCTAAAGTCTTGCCTTTGGGCAAACCTGTGACGGTGTAGTTCATTTGGGGAATTTTGTCGCCATAGACGCATTGCGTTTGGGGCAAAGAAATGACAACGTTTGGCTTTGTTGCAACGTAATTGGCAGTAGCATGCCACTTTTGTCCTTTTACTGTCAATTTGCCTTGTCCTTCGCGATTGGCAACAAGGTCAATTGTCAAAGGTTTTCCCTTTTGAAAGATGCCTTCGCCTTGCTTTTGGTCGTCAACGTACCACGAATACTTTTCGCCATCTTGAATTTCAAATTTACCCTGTTCCAAGGTAAAGGTTGCTTTTTGCCCGACACTGACAAGGTCTTGCGTTGTCAGTTTGAGTTGCGTAGGTCGGCTGTTGAACAAAATGACGAGTGCCGTCACAATGCCCAACACCAAAACAGCAAAAAAGACCAAAACGCTGGACGAGTCTTTTTGCACGATTTTGTCGGGGGTTATTGTTTCAGTTTGAGAGGTAGATTTTTTTGCCATAGTAGGTTCTCCTTTTTGACACTAGTATTGGGAAAACCGACTGAAATATACAAAAAAAACACGACCAACGAATTGGTCGTGTGATTTCTTTTTTGTAGCACAAGGAACAAAGCAAAGCGCTTTTTACCTTTTGCACCATTTAATTGTCATGCGCCATTAGATGGGAAGTTCTTTTTTGGGAATCAAGCAGAAGATCCAGCACAATGCACCTGCGATTGCGCCAATGAACAATACGGTGTGAATTGCAATAATAGGTGCGACAAAGATGCCGACAACGATACTTACTGCCAAAATACCAACTGTCCACAATGCTGATTCAAGAATGTTGCGGATGGATGCTGTGACAATGAACGTACCAACTACCAAACCACAAATCAAACCAAATGCTACCCAGCCAAGCCATACGGGCCAAATTGCCAAGCCTGCCAAAACGCATACGACGCAATAGAAAGGTCTCAATGCTACTCTACGAATCAAATCAAACATAAATATTTCCTCCCATAGAAGTCAAAGGTATTATATCACAGTGAAAAGTGTTTTTCAATACCATTTTACAAAATATTTTTATTTTTTCTCAAGTTTTTCAATCAAGAAGTCGGGCAACTTGGACACACGAATTTGTCCTTGTTGAATAAGTTGCATTGTGCCAACCTTTTTGAGTGAACGAGTGTGGGCAACAACATCGCCTTTTTGCAAGTCTGCAAAAACAACGTCTGCCACTGCTTTTGCGTTGGCAATATCTTCCAACTTGTCCAAACGAATCATCGTGGGTGTCTTTTGGCAACTTGCGTAACGGCTTCTGTTTTCGGTGCGCAATTTTCTCAATGCCTTGTTTTTGGGATCAACGTTGAAAAATACAACCAAACGATCGTTTTTGAACACTGCTTTTGCCATCAAGTCTTTTTTGTAGGTCCAAGTTTCGCTTCCCCACAAAGCCTTGTATTTGAGGCGCTTAAAAGTTGACAAGTGCTCGACAAGTTGGACGTAAGCCTTTTTGACTTCGGCACGTTCTTGCACCAAACGAGCATAGAAAGATTTTCTCAAATAGACGTGAGGGCCGTAAATATCTTCGATGGAAGGAATTCTTTGAGCAACTGCAATGGATTCTTTGACTTCTTTTACAAGTCCACTTTCCAAAAGTTGACTGTCCGATTGATAGAAAAGTTGTTCAACGGGCAACGATTTGGGTTTGCCCCAAGAGTACCCGTTCTTTTCCACCATGACGTCGATAAGTTTCAATGCGCGAGTAAAAGCACGTTTTCCCGATGCAGTAACTGCCATTGGCGTTGTTTCGTAACGTCTTGCTTTTGGTGCGTTGGTGTGGTGATAGACCTTTTTGTCAAAAGATGCAGGGCGCAAAGCCAAGTAAAGTTTCAATTTTTTGCCTTTGAGCGTCAAGTAAGCGATTGCTTGGCCACGCAAAGAAAATTTTACCACCGACCAAGACGTGCGCATTTTTACGCCTTTTATGGACAACAATTTTTCGGCAAGTTTGCGATAGTATTCTTTTGTTTGCAAATCTGCCTGAATAAGTTTTGCCATGACACTGCGTTTTACTTTTGTTTCTTCCAACAAAAGTTTTTCAACGTCAATGGAAAAATCTTTTTCAAAGTCGGCAAAGTAGTTTTCGTGTTGGGCAAAAATTTTGCTTTCCAGAAGATCTTTGTCCCACTTGGTGCGATACAATTCTTCTTGGTCTTTGTCGGTGAATTTTACCAAGCCTTGTTTTTCCAATTGCAAGCTGGATTGATAGGGCATGGTATAGTCTTGTTTAAATTTATGTAAGTGACTGGTCAAACCATTGTCGGCAATTATTTGTCTGATGAATTTGATACAGAGTCTTGCAGTTTTGTTTGTTTTGACAACCAACGTCAAAGGTGTGTTTTTGTAAGCCTTTTTGGTGGTGTTGTCAACGTAAGGATAGGATACGTCCTCGGTAGGAACAGGCAAAGGCAACGAAACGTACAAACGATTGTTTTTGACGTTGATTTTACCAATTTCCTTGCCGTCCAAGTGGAAAAGTTCGTATGCCCAATCGTATTTGGAAGTGATTGCCTTGTTGGAAAGGAAGGCGTTTTTGATTGCATTGTATCTGAACTTGCAAACGTCATTGGATTGGATGATGCGAGATTGCATGGAACGTTTGAATTTGATTTCTTCCACGTTGCCTTCGTTGTCCACCAAAATTTCCACTTCGTCGTCTTCAATGTCGCCACTCAAGTCCAATTCGTCCAATTCTTCTTTGGCAGATTTGGGGGTGGGGCCTTGTGTGATTTCCAAAGGACGGATGTATTTGTTTGCCAACAATTCTTCGTCGGTCATATAGGCGGGAACGTAGTCAATGCTTTCCACAGAGCCTTGTTCAACGTTGTTCAAGGACATATACGTTTCCACCAACTTGGTTGCATTACGGAAATTTTTGGGATTTTTCAAACGCATCAAAGTGGGTGTTTCTTTGTAACGAGAAGCCCCAGACATGTTTTCAAGGTTTTTGAAATTGTCTTTTACAACGTCATAGTCAATTGCAATGCACAAACAAAGTGTTTTGCCACGGAAAATCAAACGAGCAAATTGGAACTTGTTTACGTAAAAGCTTTCGTAATACCAAGAAAAACGCGAACGAGAACGTCCGTAAGACAACAAAACGTTTTTAAAGTGATTGTACTCACTTTTGAGTTCGTCGCTGGATTGCACCAATTTGGAAAAATAACTGCGTTTGTAGGCAACTTTGTCGCTGGATTCGTCTTCTTCGTCATCTTCGTCGTTGAGAATAAGGGCAAGTTCTTCAATCTCCTCTTCTTCTTCAACAATTTCTTGTTTGGCAACGGAAGCCACTTGCCAATCGAAAGTTTCCATAAGCTTTTGGGAACGTTTCTTTTTGATAACGAGAGTTGCGACAACTGCAACAACGGAAAGAACCAGTCCTGCGCAAATTGCAATCAGGGCTGGTATATTGTTGAAAATATCAATGGCGTTTAATAAATTTTTCATTTCTTAGATTTCAACGTTTTGATTTGTTGAGTCAAATCATCAATTTGTTTTTGGTATTGGGCGGAAAGTTGCATAACTTCTTGTTGGTGAGTTTTTTGAATTTCTGCCAAACTCTTTTCGTAGTTGGCACGTTGTTCTTTCAATTGTTCACGACAAGCAAGTTGAATTTGAGCAACTTGGTCGTCACGCATTTTTCTTGTGTGATCAACAAAATGTTCCCAATCCTTTTTGAGGGTGGAAATTTCTCTTTGTTTCAAATCTTGATGATAGTCAATTTCCTTATCCATTTTCTTTGCCAAACGTTTCAAGGACAACGCCAATTTGTTGACTGTACGCGTTTGACGTATGTAGTTCATCTTGTAGTAGTTGAGTTTTTCTTGCAAACCACGCAACAAAGAGTTGAGGCGGTCAATTTCGTCAAGATATTTTTTGCGTTCTTCTTGACGTGCTTGTTCCAACAAGTAGTTGAGTTTGTTGGAGCGAAGCATTTCTTCCTCTTCCAAAGCACGACGTCTGCGTTCAATTTCGCGAAGATGCTCGTCATACAAAGACTTTTTCAACGTTCCGTCGGCAGAAAGTTTGACGATGAAGTAGGCAAGAGCCATTGTGTTGTACAACTCTTGCTTGGTTTCGCCGGACAAAAGGTCTTGACCTTCGTTGGCATAAACTGAGTAACCAAGACGAGAATATTGATTGATGTACGTATAGAGTTCGGCAGCCTTGATGAAGTGAATATTTTTCTTCATAACGTTGGTTTTTACCAACGGAGGCTTGATGGGTTCGCAACCACGCAAACCCCTGAGCAAGGGAGTGGTCAAAAAGTCGGTGGCAATTCGGCGAATACGCAAAACTCTTTGGTAGTCGGTAAGTTGAGTGACGTCCGTTTGAAGGTCAAGTTGTTCTTCAGCGTGGGCGCTTGCGTAGGAAAATTCCAAATCTACCGTTGCAATTTCGCCACCTTTGCGCAAGGTACGAGGCATTTTGAAGTTGAAAGATGCCGAATCGGTAACGTTTTGCAATGCTTCAAAACGCTTGTCAATAAAGCGAACAAGATCGGAACACAGGGTGTACAAAAATCTGTTTTCGTAAACGGAGAAACTTTCTTCACGGTGTATGTTGAGAATTTTTTCAGGCGTAACGGTGTCGTCTTCTACCTTAGAAATGAGATTGGTGTGTTGTGCCAAGTGACGTACCGATTCGCTTGTAATTCGACGTGCCTTTTCAATGCCCACCACTTCTTCGATGTTTTCAATGAAACGTCTTTGTTCGTTGATGGCACGATCAATGTCCAAAAGGCAGTCTTCAATGGTTTCTACCCAATCCAAATCAATGACCTTGTTTGAGATGGCTCCGGAACAGTGGTCAAGAGAGGCATCGGCCATTTTCAACTCGTCAATCAATTGGACAAAATCTTTGTCTTCGGCGAGTTTGCCTTTAAATTCTTCAAATGCAGAAAATAAATTGTAAAATTTCATATTAGATCAATTTCTTAAGGTGCAACAAATATGCTTTGCTTTCTTTCATCATATCTTGGCCAAACAAAACGTCGAGATAGTCGCAAAGACCGTCAATTTCGTCACGGATGTAAGCCAAGTTCATTGCTTCAAATTTGCGGAAAATTTTCTTGGTCAAAACCAAGTCAAGACCTTCCAATTCGGTACCGCCACAAGCAACGTAGCAAGGAATAAATTCGTTGAGTTGTTTTACGATACGGTTACCAAATGCCAAACGGAAGTGTTCGATGACGTAGTCGTCAAGCAAACCAAGTTTGTTGAGTGTGTCACGGCTGACTGCGTATTTGACTTTTGCTTCGTCAAGTTTTTGTTCCAAAACCTTTGCTGAAAGGCGCATGGGTTCGGTGTCGGGTGCGTCAAAGGCAACACCCTTGCTGTTGATGTCAATGGGCATTGCACGGTCGTAAACTTTGTCTGTGATGGCAAAGGTGGAGTCGTCGTTGTTTGCAGTGCCAACGTACCAGACGTTGGAGGGAAGTTGCAAGCGACCTTCCACAATGTGAACAGGGTCGGTGTCCCATTGAGAGGATGTCAAGTTGATGATCCATTCGTCGCGGGAAGGCATTTCCAAAATGGACAACAACTCGGCAAAATAATATTCGATACGGGCGATGTTGCACTCGTCCATGATGGCGACGTGCACGTCTTCCATATAAGTTGCTTTGTAAAGATATTCCAACATATCAGTTTCGTTGTAACGTTTGGTAAATTCGTTGAAGTAGCCAAACAATTCACTTCTGTCACGCCAAGAAGGTTGGACGGAACAAATGAGTGTGTCGTTTTGAATAAACTTACCAAATGCGTAGGGCAAGGATGTTTTACCTGTACCGGAAATACCTTGCAAAATGATGACACGTGTGGAACCAAAAGATGCAATAAAGGTGCGAATGATACCGGGTTCGTAGAACAAGCCGAGTTTGGAACATGCAAAGTTTCTGAATCTTTCGCACAATTCGGGAAGGGTAAAGTCAGTTTCAAATTCTGGAGCAACGTAATTTTTGAATTCTTCGTCGATTTTTGTCAAACGATAGTAGCGAGAACCATTTTCTTCTTCTTTGTCTTTTTCGCCGTTGAGCGTGTCGAGGTCTTCTCCTGTCAAAGAGGAGATTTCGTTGGGGTTGAGACCAATTTGGGAAACTTTCATGGACAAAATTTTGTCTTTTTCCAAATTGAGACGCATAACTTCGCGAGATAATGCGCGCACTTCTTGAACAAGGTCGTATTTTGTCTTTGCAATTTTGTTGCGTTCAATAATGGTGCGTACCAAAATGACGATGCCCCAAACGGCACCGACCAAAAGTGCAACGATGCAAAGAAGGCACAAAATACCAACAACCCAAATCCATGCGCCACCGACGGTTTCGCCATAAACGTTGATGAGATCTATGTACCAACCGATGTTGAGAGCATCCCACAAACCTGTGAAAACGCCCGAAAAGGCAGACCACAAATTGGCAAAAAAATTGCCAAAAAACTCTGCCATAAATTGGAAAATGCCACGTGAACCAGCTTCAATTTCTTCAAAAGAAGGCACGATTCCAAGCATTGAGATAATACCCTTCATTTTTTGCTCCTAGTAACAAGTTAATCTTGCTTGTTTTCTTGATTGTTTTTTTGTTCGAGATATTTTTTGAATAACTCTTGTTTTTGTTCTTCGGTAAGACTGTCAAATTGGTCTTTTGCTTGTTTTTGCGCAAGAAGTTCTCTCTTTTCCTTTCTGTATGCAGAGAGATTTTTTGCAAAGTTGTATGCTTCGTAAGCAGTCAAGGCAAGCAAGGGAAGAATAATAAAGATGATAAAGCCTGCAGGGGCTTTCAAAAAGTCAATGATAAGTCCCAAAGCGGGCAAAACGATGATGCCATCTTTGTCGTTTTGTTGGTCATATTCGTAGCAGGCAATGATTTGCACGGTGGAAACGGTGCGTGCGTCGGGAGATTCTTCTGCATCACCTTGCGTTTGATAAACACCTTCAGAAACGATGGAAATGATTCTGTGTGTGTTGATTACACGACCATCGTCTGTATAAGACCAAAAGGTGATGACGTCGCCCACTTTCAATTGGTAATCATCTCTGTCATAGGCTTTTCCCAAAATGACGTCGCCTTCTTCAAAGGTGCCGGACATTGAGTCGGATTGAACGGAAAAGACCGTCACGCCGAATACGTTGCCAACGCCGTCGTTGGTGCGTGCTGTGACGCTGTTGACGATGACGATGAGTGCAACAATCATAACTAAAACGATAAGGACGTCCAAAAGGACGGAACCTATTTTTTTCAATACTTTCATACCTGCTCCTCACAAAATTGAAACGTTATTTTATAATATAACCCATTTTGTGAATGTTTGTAAATAGTGTTTTGTAAAAATTTGGTGGACTTAGGCCAATTCAAACTTGGCATAAAGGGTGGAATTGTATTCCACGTTGCCGTTGAAAGGGGTTTGTCCATTGGAATCACTGTACCAGCCGACAAAGGTATAGCCTTCCACAGCCTGTACGTATTGTGTAAAATCTTGTGCTGTTTTGGGCAAAGTGGTAAATACTTTGCTTGCCAAGGGAGATCCCATTTGTTCACAGCCGGAAACTGTGCCAAAGTTGATGGTGCCGACTGAAAGGTCTTCTTCTTGCATATCTAAAATGCCAATAACCAAGTCAGCACATACGGTGCAACCGGCCGATTGGTCGGTGCAGTCTCCGTCTTGACCTTCCAACCACAAATAAACGCGAAGTTTTGAAACGCCGGGAGTCACGTCAAACAAGGGAACGTCGCCAATAAAATTGGTGGCTGTGTACACGAAGTTTTGACCGGGCACCATTTGACGAAGAAATTGTCCTGGTGTTGTTGAGTCGAAAGGTTGGTTTGATGCACCTGCAACTGCACAATAGGGTTGCAAAGCACCATCAGGGATGGGGTTGTCTTGATTGTGGGAAAGTGCGTTGGGTTCCCACACGACCACTTGACAACTGTCGTTCATTGACGCACTGCGTGCAGTTTGAAAAGCCACGTCACGATGGTGTGCGTCAAACGTTCCAAAGTAGACAAAGGCAACGCGCACTGCGTTGGACATGTCAAATTGGGATGAAGTTGCGTGATCAATTGCGTAAACTATGCTGGATTGTTTTATGCACAAGGTTGTTTCAAGCTCTGTGTGAGCATACAAATCAAAGGCATAAAAATTTAAGTCGGACGCAAAGTAATTGGGCTCGGATACAAGTTGTGACGTCAAAGTTGACTGAAATTGACCACCACGACAGTCTGCTGAATACAAACCGAGTTGCCAACCATAAGAGCCATAGACAAGGTTTCCTGCACAAGAAAGATTGCCAACCGTCCCTTGGGGAATGCTGTTGTTGGTTTGTGCGTTGCGCAAATTATCGGTGGTGATTGTGTTGAAGGCGGACGTTGTCCAAATTACGTTGCCGTCAAGGTCAACGTCTCCTGCCGTAAAGGTGATTGTTGCATCAATGTCTGCCGTTACCTGCATTTGCGACATGGTGGCACTTTGTTCGGTGACAAACCATGCATAGGTAGAGGTTGTGAGCATCACAAGGGTGATTGCCACAGACAAGATGGAAAGCAACAATTTGCTTTTGGCAAGTTGCACTTTTTCGTGAGTCATTGTTTCTTGTACCAAAATTGACGTGACCAAAAAGGCAAACTTTGCACTCATTCTTGCAAATACAACCTTGCGACTGTTCTCAAAGACGAATCTTTGAGAACAGTCTATTTTGGTCAAAATTTAGAAAATTTTTGTTCTCAAAGGAACTGGGCAAAAAGCCCTAAGTAAGATTAGTTAATTGTTGTTAGCCGTTGTTTGTGGGATCAATAAATGTGAAGACAAGATTTGCCGTGATGTTTTGGCTTGCAACTGCGTTGGTGCAGTCTGGATCTTGACCTTCAAGCCAGATGTAGATTTCTACGTCATATTCTACTGAAGTTCCTTGGGGGTTTGCGAAGTCAAAAACAGGCAAATTTGCTGCTCCGCCAACAAGGTGGTTACTACCAATTTCGTCGCCAATAACGTCTGTATCTGTGATAATGGAGCTTACGGGCAATTGAACACTTTCTTTTTCAGTGACAAGAGGTTTGTATGTATTTGCTTGTTCTTGGTTGGGTTGCCATACTTTGACTGTATTGTTGTAAACAAATGCAACTCTAAGAATAGAATCC
The DNA here is from genome assembly GCA_017407305.1 of Clostridia bacterium. GTDB lineage: Bacteria > Bacillota > Clostridia > Christensenellales > CAG-314 > RGIG2220. The sequence goes on along the minus strand of JAFQWS010000040.1, from coordinate 22,319 downwards.
AAAGAACCATTAGATGTAATTGCAGAGTCACTTGTCAACCAAAGATGTTGTGTTGTTGCAGAGTCGCCATCCAATCTAATTTTGAATGCAAGATGGATAAAGTTTGCTGGATCTTCTTCGACAACAACGAAACCGTCTTCGTAGCTATGTGCATAGAAAAAACTAAATGCTCCACTATTCAACACTGCGTTTGTGGACGTAGGATTGTAACCATCACTAGGAATTTCAATCTCAATGTCGGGAGTAGCATTGTCACTTGCTTCACCAACTACCAAGTAGTTTTTCCAAGTTGTGCCGTTGTCTGCAGAGAAACGAATACCGCTTGCGGATGCGGCTTGCATTGTGATATCAGTTACGCTTGCAGAGTCTGCAGAGATGAACCATGCGTAGGTTGCTGTGGTCAATGCCATAACTGCAACGACCAACATAATGACGGACGTCATCAAAACTTTGCTTTTGCTGTTTTTCATTTTTTGTTTCCTCCTAAATTTTGAAACTTTTTATTTTTTTAGTATTTTGAGCAAAGAGCAAAATTCAAAAATAGAATGAGTTATCTTTGTTTTTTGTCTTTGCGTGATACCTTTGTTTTTTTTATCAGTCGGCTTGATTTAAGATGGTCAGTTTCATTGCCACTGCCAAGGTGCCTCCCAATCGTGATTGGTCACAATCGACGTCACTTCCCTCAATCCACAAAATAACCGTGTAAACGTCAACGGCGCCATCTTGCATTATGTTTTCGGTAATGCTGGCAACTATGGCGTCACTTTGGAAGTTGATTGTCTCGGCTGAAAGGAAATAACTGTTGCCTCCCACTCGGCTTTCTTCCACAACAAATGGTTGTGTGCCGTCCGGGTTGGCTTTGGCAAAAAACCAATACTCACAGCCCTCTTCGCCCAAATAGGCGTTTTTGATGACCAAAATGCGCACTGCTTTGCCAAGGTCTTTCGTTTCTTCTGTGACAAGCAATTCCCAACAATAGTTGACGTCAACGGGACTGTCGTTGCGTACGTAAAAAGTGTTGAGCATAAACTCGTCCTCTTCCGTCTGAGTGGACTTGTTTTGAAGGTCTTTCAGCGTGTCTAACAGCGCTGACTGGTCGGGAACTTGCAACACCTCGTTAAACGCCATGTCGCGCATTTCGCGAAGTGGTTCGGCCTGCAATGAGTTGGACGGATCGGAAAAGTTGCTGTCTTTGGACAAGGACAATGCCCATTCGGGATTCATGGTGTCCACCTCTACCGAGAAGTTACCCATGGAAAGCAACAACAATGCCAACAAGTATGCAATGAACATAAGCATAATCAAAAATACGGCTGTGGTTGCCACCACTTTTGCTTTCATTCGACGATTGATGCTGAGTTCGGCATTTTTTTGCGCTGTGTGGGTGACACTGACGGTGCTTGTGCCTGTGATTTCCTTTTTGTCAATGAGACTTTGAATAAACTTTTCGTAGTCCTTTACGGAAATTTCGTCGGGCAACCTTTCTTGAACTTCAGACAACTTTGCCTTGGCTGCCTCTTCCAACTTGTCGTTGAGCGCCAAATTGCCTTCGGAAAGCTCTTGCTCGCTTATATTAAGTTTTGAGTCTTTTTTCTTTGCCATTTGAACTTCCGTTTGCCTTTTTTTGACAAATTTTTTGTTTTGTATTTGCCACGCGTGTTGCAAAGTTTTTTGCGTTTTGCAACGCGTATGGTAAACGTTCTTTGGAGTGATGCGTCTTGATTGCGTTCAAGACGCATCACTCGCCAAAAATTTTTGTTTTAGTAATCCATAATGGGTGCAAGGATGCTCCAATAAGGACTGTTCATAAATGCGTTGTATGCCGTTGCACTTTCCACCGTGATTGAATAGGCAGTTGTGTAAGTGTAGGCAGAGGGACTTGCATTTATGTTGATGGAACGATACATATAAAATACGTCTTCCCCTGCCAAAATGGGGGCTGTCGTTCCTTGGAATAGGTAGTTTTGAATTGTTGTCGTTCTGAAAGCATTGCTGGACAAGAACAACATTGTGTTGGCTTCGAAGGTCAACGTGGTAAGAGTTACTCCATCAAAGGCGTAAGAGCCAACAACTCGCACTGTGGAAGGTACCGTAAACGTTTCTGCAGTACTGCCGGGGGCATATCTTATCAACGTCGTGCCGTCTCCATTGTACAAAGTGCAACCCAACAAAGTATAAGTGACACGGTTTGTGTTGGTCTGAGGAGTGTCAAACGTTCCGAACGTCGTCGTTGTGTTGGCATTGTTGCCGTTTCCTGTGGTTGTGTCTATTTGATAGTAATAACTTGCACTAAATCTTGCGTTGTTGTCGACGTTGAATTGTCTGATTGTGGAACTGATTCCGTCAACACCAATTGTGCGAACGTTTGCACCAATTGTGACAATTTCCGCCGTTGTGCCTTGCAAAACGGAACTGAGCACTTCCACAACCGTATAATCCGTGCCACCGCTTGTGATTGTTGCAGGAATTGTGACGTCGCCTGTGCCTTCGTAGGAAACCAATGCAACTTCGTTGCCGTTCAAGATTGTAAACGTCCAATCGTCTGATGCCGTTGACAACGTGTTGAATTTGTTTTGCAAACCATTATTTGCAATGGTAGGCACTGTATCACGGTTTGCTGACTCAAATGCAAAATACGTGCCAGAACCCCATGATGTATAAGTTCTGTTACCAGTTGTACCAAGCAAGGTCGAACGAACATCGTTGTTAATACAATAGTAACTGCCCAATGCTGATTTTTCATAATCGTCAACTGTACCTGCAGGAACGTAAATTCTCGTAATAGTCGTCAAGTAGAAAATAGTGTGGGTTGCTGTTGCTGTCCAACCGTCTGTTTGCATAGACGTGTAATGAACAAATACCCAGTTTGTAGGCATACTGTCTGCACCCATAAATTTGGCTGCGTGAGAAACGTTGCCCAAATAGAAGTAGTCGCCGTTGTTGTAATCGGGTTGATACATCAAGTACAAGTTTTCAATTTGAACTGTAGGACGAGGGTTGTTTAACGTTACCGTGTCAAACTCTGCATTGAACGCATAGTCGGGAATTGTGTTGACCGTTTCGCCAAAGCGTACCGTTGTGTAGGTGGGAGCATCCATCTCAACGATGTCTGCACCAAACACGTATTGTGCGCTGGTGGGCATGGGTGCAACGACGTCCAAGAAAGCAATCGTTGAGTTGGAGTAGTCTTCATCTTTAATACCGGTGAAGATTGCGTGTCCGCCACCCCAACTGTATTGACCACTGGTTGCATAGGTACTGTTGCCCATTGTGACCGTGCCCAATTGACAACTTGCAAAGGAATATTTGCCAATGACACGAGCGTCGGTCAAGTCAAGGTCAATGCCACCTTTGAATGCGTTGGCAAAGACGTAACTGTCTTCTGTGGAATTGCCAATGTATTGATAGCCGTCAAAGGCAAGTCCGTTGGTGGTCAAGTTTTGCAATTGAACGTTGGCAAAGGCTTTGTTGCCAATTCTTCCAACGTAACCACTTTCCAAAGTGAGCGTAAAGGTTGTTACTTCGCTCATAGGGGTGTCGTAAAAGGCAAGGTTTCCAATTGTTTCGTAGTTGACCAAAGTCAAAGTTGAAAGGCTGGTCAACGTCAAGTTGGCAAACGCGCTGTCGCCAATTGCCGTTGCTTTGCTGTCCAACAAAGATTGGTCGCAAACAATGGACAATTGTGCAAGATTTGTCAACGTTGCGTTTGTAAAGACTGCAGTACCAATGACGGGAACGTCTTGAATTTGTAACGTTGTCAAACGTTCAAAGTTTGCACCTTCAAATGCGCTGTCGCCAAGTTTGTCTGCAGTGGTGATTGTTGCTGTTGCAACGGATGCCAAGTTGGCTTGATAAAATGCTTGCGAGCCAATTTCTCCAACGTTTGTCAAAGTTAGCAACGTTGCCGAACTTGCATTGACGTTGGCAAAGCCCTTGCTTGCGATGGTGCTGTCGTCTACCGAAATCGTACCAATTCGAGTAAGCGTTGCCCCTGCAAAACAGCTTTCGCTGATTGTCGTTCCGTTTGTGATGACAAGGTCAAACGTCGAAGCAGTGGGGCCTGAAATAATTGCTCCGTTGAAAGCGTTTGTTTCCAAAGTTGTGTTTTCAATTGTAATCAATCCAACGTTGGAAAGGGTTGCATTTGTAAATGCGTTTTGTCTGATGCTTGCATCTACAATGGTTACGTCGCCACCACCAAAGTATGCCGTTGCACCGTCAAAGGCGTTGGCTTGAATTTCCGTTACTTGGCTGAGCAAGGTTGCAAACGTTGTGTTTTGGTTGGCTTCGTTGCCCAAAATTGAGCCTTGGAAAGCATAACTTTCAATAATTGTGTCGGCTGTGTAGTCGTTTGCAAAGTAAATTGCAAAACTTTCAAAGGACACTTGATAGAAGCATTGTTGACCAATTGCAAAGTCTTCGCTGATAACGTTGACACTGTCGCCAAGTTGCAACGTTCCAATTTTCATGCGTGAAGTTGCACCTGCAAACAATTGGTCGGGCAAGGTTTTGACTGCGTTGGAAATGAGTACCGTGTTGATTGTCAAACGACCTTGAGTGTCGGCCGATTCAATACCAAATGCGTTTTCCACGCCTGTTGTGGGAATTGCATTGACAACTTCCACAGTTCCAATGGTTGTCGTACCACCAAAAATGGTGTAACCACCCTCTGCCGAAGCATAGTAGGCACCGCTTGTGTTTGTCGTAATTCCCAACGTCAACGTTGAAACAAAGTCCGTATTGTAAAATACGTGTTTGCCAAGTTGTCTTACGTTGACCATATTAACTGCAACGCTGTTTGCCGTGTCGCCCGAACGAAGGAGAGCTTGACTAAACAATTCGTCGCCAATGGTCGTGGTCAACGTGAAGTCGAAAGAGGAATTTGCTCTCAACTCTGCTTGGGCAAAGGCTCTTGCGCCAATGCCTACAAGGGAGGTTGCCGTGACTGTGACTGCGTTGTTGAAGGTTGCACCTTCAAAAGCACTTTCGCCAAGAGTTGTGCCTTGTCTAAATTCGATTTCACTTGTATAAAGTGTTGCGCCTTTGAATGCGCCGTTGCCAATTGCCGTTCCGTTGGTGGTAAGGTTGACAAAGTTGAATTTTTGAGTGTCTTGAATTGTGACACCTTCAAATGCACTTGCACCAATGGACGTGATATTGTCGGACAAGTTGGCAAAGAATCCTGCACCATTGATGGTTACGTTTTTAAATGCGTTGTCGCCAATGGAAATTGTTGTCGTTCTCAACGTGCTGTTTTCCAAGGAAATACATGCGTTGATTTGGCTAATTGTGATTTGACCTGCTTGTTCAAAGAATACTGCATTGGGCAATTGCGAGCAGTTTTCCGTGATGGTCAATTGCGTAAAGTTGAGTTCGCCACCCGTTGTGGTCAAACCAAACATTTGCGCACTGTTGTAGGTGGGCAATTCGCCGTCCACAACAAGGTTTGCAATTGTTACCCTTGCCGTTGTTCCAAAAATGTTGGCGGACGTTCCGTCACCTAAACCATAGAAACAGTCGTAGTTGTGGTTTTGAGGTTGAAGTGCGTGTGCCTTCAAAGATGCGTCGTTGATACCAACGTAAACGTTGCCCAACGTGACGTTTCCTGACGATTCAAACAAGTGTGCGCCAACTTGCAATACGTTGCGCAAGTCAACATTGACTACTTGTCCAAACGTTGCGTTTTTGAACAAATCGTTGCCCACTTTGTAGGCACCTGCAAGGTCGCACGTTGCCAATGCCGTTAGGTCGCAACTTTCAAACAATCCGTCTGCCAAAGTCAACGAACCTGTGGAATTGATTTGTGCCGTGATGTTTTGCACACCGGACAAGGTGCTTCCTTGGAAGGTGCCGTTGACAATCAAGTTGGAACTGTTTACTGCAAAGTTGATTTGTGTCAAACCTGTTGCTGTGCTGTCGTACAATACGCCACTTTCCAAAGTGAGTGTTGCGTTTGTGTTGTACGTGGAAGATGCAAGTTGAAGTGTATCAAATGCGTTGTTGAAGGTAATGCCGTCGGCAATACTGGAAACGTAAATTGCGCCTTTGCTCGGTTGTACCAAAATGCGTTCCAAACCGCTCAAAACATCTTGCGTAACGTTGACAATTGCCGTTTCGGAAATGGTCAACGTACCTGCGTTGATACCAGCAACTTCCGTGGACCCTGTGGTGATGTTGATGGCTAACAATGAAGTCAAGTTTTCTGCTTGGTTGATCAAACCTTGCAACGTGACTGCTCCACCTGCTGTCGTTACCGTAAGAGTTTGCAATTGAGATAGGTTTGCACCTTCGCCAAAGAGATAACCATCAATTGTCAATGCGCCCTCTCCACTGGTCAAAGTAAACGTTGTCAAATTGCCAAGTGAAGAATTTGCAAATACGTTGTCGCCAATGGTTGCCCAACTTGCACCCGTTGTGAAAGTTGCAGACGTGACGGGAAGCGTACAACCATCAAACATATTGTCGCCAATTGTCAACACACCCGTATTTGTTGTGACGGCAATGCTTGCAAGATTTTCAAGTGATGCACCGTGGAACAATTGATTGCCAATTGTCAAAGTGTAACCATCGGTGTAAACGTCAATTTCTTGGACGTTGTTCATCGTTGCGTTGGCAAAAACGTCGTCCAAAATTGTGACGTTGTGCTCGTTGGCAACAATGATAAGTTTTTCCAAATCGGAAAATTCTGCGTTGAAAAATGCTTGTTCGCCCAAGTTAATGTTCAATGCGAAAGTGTTTTCGCTGAAATTGCTGAACTTGCCATAGGCAAACATCTTTGTTGCTGTCAATGCATCTACGTGTGTGAAAAATCTTTCCCACCAACCACTTTCTGTGTCATTCCACAAAATGCCACCAAAGGTTGCTTCGCCAAGTGAAAGTTGAGTAGAACCCATTGTCGTAAAGTAGTCGAAGTAGTTTGTGTTCCAGTTGTCAGGACGTTGTACCAATGCTTCAAATTTGCCCAAATTTGCGTTGTAACTGTAAATCTCGTTACCAAAGGCGGGAACTGCACCACCGGACGTAAGAGTTACGTTGGTCATATAACGAAGTTGTCCAACGTTGAGTGCGCCCACGCGATTGGATGAGAACAAATATTCGGGCAATGACGTTGTGTTGGCAACGTCAATGGTTTGATAGGTTGTGTCGCCCACGCTGAAACCTGCAAACGCTCTGGATGCGTTTTGAGGCAAACCACCATTGATTGTAAGATAGGTAAAGCCCATGTTTGCTTGTCCGTTGTAGAACAAGTTTGCATCATAGTTGCAAGCAGACAAGTTGGTTGTTTGGTCACCGATACCAACCACTACACCAGAGTTTGCGTCATCTTCGGAAGGCAAACCTTGATGAATAACGCCAAGTGCGTTTGTACCCATGTTGAGTACGTCAGTTGCATCAATCAACAAATTGCTTGTGCCAATCTCTGCTTGATAGAATGCTTGTGCGCCAATTGTGTTGGTGTTGGAAAGGTCCAATCTTGTCAATGCGGGGAATTTTGCTTGATAGAAAGCACCTGCGCCAATTTGGTTGACGGTGGTCAAATCCAAAGTTTGCAAAATTGTAAACGTGCTGTATGCAAATGCACGTGCAGAAACTTCTGTGTCGGAGAATATAACGTCTGTCAAGTAGGGGAATACCGCCGTATCAAATGCGTATTCGTCATAGCTTTCAACAGCAGTCAAATCAAGTTGTGTGTTTTGAATTTCTACGTTGCCAAAGGAACGATGTCCAATGGACGTGACCGTTTCGTCCAACGTCAAATTGGTGATAACTGTGTGGTCGTCCTCTTCTACGTCATAAACGAAATAGTTCCAAACTGAACCTGCATTGGCATGTTGTTGTCCAATTTCAAGTGCAAAGGAGGTGTTTGCGCCACCCAAGAAATGTTTGAAATTGCTTGTGGCTGTTTCGCTGACTTCTTGAGGCAACCAACCGTGTACAATAACCTTTTCTACTGCCGTAGGATAGTCTTGGGAATTGACCAAAATACCGCTTTCGCCGTCGCCCATTGAGGAAACTGCATCAACTTGTGCTTGTGTCGTGAAGCTTCCTGCAACAATACCAAAGCCAAGTTCATTTACTTGTACGCCGTTGAGTGCGTTTGCTTGGATGTTGTAGCAGTTGTATAAATACAAGTTGTTTTGTTCTTGATAAGTTGCATCAAATACTGCAACGTTTTCGCCTTCTTCCGTATATACAAAGGAAAGAGCAGAAATTGTCGTTGTGCCTGTCAAGTCAAGTGTTACTTGGCTGAAGGTTGCACCACTTATAAGGGATGATTGCCAATTTTCAAGATTGTTGAAAATCAACGTTGCATTTCTGATTGTTGCGTTTTCAAATGCGCCTTGACCAAAAGCAAGTTTGCTGTTGCCCGTTGCAGACAAATCCAAAACGCTTTGTGCCGAACCAATTGCACCAATCAAAACGTTGCTGAAAGCATATTCGCCCAAGTAGGTGACGTTTACCGTTGTACGAGCAGAAACCGTTGTGATGGATGCACCTTCAAAGGCATAGTCGCCAACGTAGGTTGCACCACCCAAATTGAGGCTTGCAAAGTTGCCGTTTCTAAATGCGTCTGCACCAATGCTGGTGCATTGTTGTGAAAGATTGCAAACTGTACTGCTTGCTTTGTCGTCAATTCTAAATGCGTGGTAATATGCCGATTGGCCAATTTCCACCACGTTGTAATTGCTGTTGATTGTGGAATTTACAGTTCCGTCCCAAATTGCACCACTGTAATATACAACTTTTACCGTGTTGCCGGAAACAGTCGTCAAGTAGTAAATGCAATCGTGTACTGCATCTTCCACTTTTACCGAGTATGCTTCATATACGTTGTAGAACCACGTTGAATCACGTTCGGCTGTTTGACGGAAAGCATTGTACACTGACGTACGCATAAAGACCACTGTACGATCTACGTTGAGTGCGTTGAGCAAAGAACTGCTCATTGCAGACGTATCCGTCCAGTTGATTACCAACCAATCCAATTGGTCAACGGAAAGTTCGTTGCCAACTTTGAAAGCATCTGTGCCAATGGCTGTGCACAAAGAACTGAGGTTGATTTCTTTGATGCTGGTGCCTCTAAATGCATTGTCGCCAATGGCGTAACCATTGGGTGCGTAGTTACTTGTAGGCAAGGTGACAATTTCCAATGAGGTTTTGCCGTCAAATGCGCCGTCAGGAATTTCGTCGTTTGCCAATTCTGCAAAAGCAAGGTTCAAAATTGACAAACTGGTCATGCGTGTGCGCATAAATTCCCAGTCGTTGATGTAGTCGCCACTTGTTGCCACATTGCCCAAACGAACTTCGTCATAGGTGTAAATGGTAAGAGATGTGATGGTTTCTACACTGTCGCCTGCCAATACGCCCTCACTTTCGACGTTGAGGAAGTATTGCGTGAGATATTGATGAATAGTTTCTTCTACATAATCGGTGTCCTTTAAGGAAATACGATATTCACCCTTGGAAATAAAGGTTACAAGATCAACGCTGGAACCGGAACGAACAATGTCGTTTTGTGTAAAGCTGTTGTTGCTTGTGGGTCTTACGTACCAGTCCAAGACCGTTGTGTAAACGTAGGTGTTGGGCGTTCCAAAAGAAGGATTTTGAGATGCAGAGTACAAACCTACAGACCAAGAAGGAAGCAAGATTGCTGCAGAAAGGTTTTCGCCCTTGCTTGTAAAGGTACCATCTTCATTGTAGATTTCAATTTCGTAATAGTCGCCACTTGTGGAACCAGAATGTTGCAAAGTGGACAAGTTGATTTGATGAATTGTGCCTTTGTTGACAATTTCAACGTCGTGTGCGCCTTGTACGTTGTAAACGTTGGCTACACTTGAGCCAGAAGTCAATTCCAAACGTGTGTTGCTGTCCAAGTAAACGTCTGCAACTCGTGAACTGATGGAACTTTCCATAATGACAAGGTGTGCATTTTCCAACACCAAGCCTGCCAAGAAGCTGTCTTGGTTGACGGCAGAGTATACGTTGGTGTCTCTTACACAGTTTGCCGTAAAGGCAACTTCGTCACGAGTGGTTCCGTAGTTCAAAACAATGTTGTCTGCGTTTTCAATGCCAATAATTTTAAATTCTGCATTGGGCATATTGATGGTCAAGTTGCCACCAATCAACAATTGGCTGTAAGTGTAGTCGTTGTTGACACGAGATGCATCCAAATAACACTTGCCTGCCGACATTGTTTCATAAACAAGGTCGCCTGCGATTTCCAACGTGTGGCCGTTGAGGTCAATGTTAAGTCTTGACGTGATTGTGACACTTGCTTCAACTTTGATGTCCGTTGCCAAACGAATTGTTTGACCGTTGCTTGCTTGAGAAATGAAACGCAAAAATTCTTCACTGCTGGAAAGATCTTCGGCTCCTTCGTCGACGTCTTCACCATCGTTGCCAGGCGCATCCTTTTGTTTCAAAGTGATGAGTGAACTGAAAGAAAATTCTACACCATCAACTGACGTGGAAGGCATATCGTAACAGCAAAAGTCAATTCTGAAGTAACGAGTTTCGTCCATAGAAATGATTTCGGGACAAATTTGGCTGTTGCGACGAAGGTCGCTCATTACCTTTTTGTCTTCGGAGTCGTAAATGGAAGATACTCTTTCTACGTTGCTGGCAAAGGTTTCAGAATATGCTTGGTTGTATAACGTGAGCATTGCAAGACCTTGTTCACTTTCAGCAACTTGGTCAACGCTGTCGGAATATCCCAAAACTTCGTCCGTAATGTCTGTGATAAGGAAATAGTAGTAGTCAAAGAAAGAATCGTCTGCACCAACGTCGTATGTAAACAAATACTTGACGTAAGCTTTCAAATCAAGTTCGCAAGTGTTTGTAATTTGCAAATAGTTGGTCATATAAGTGTTGCTTCCGTTGACGGGATACGTTCCATAGTTGTACATGGATGCCGTTGTGTCCGTTGTGAAGGAAGATTGTTGACCAAGTACTCGCAAATAGTTGTTGGTATCCAATTCGTCGTCAAACAAAACCACGTTTGCCGAAATGGATGCCATGGAAACTGTTCCGTCAAAAGGCGTAACAGTGGCTGTAAACCATGCAAATACGGTAAACGTAATCAAAACCAAGACAAGCAAAAGCAAGGTGTAGGTTGTTAAGCCCTTGACACCTTTGAGTCTTGCGTATGAAGATTTGAATTGATTTTGTTTATTCATCTTTTTTATCTTTTAAGTATTGTTCAATAAGTTGTTTTTCGTATTTTTTGGCAAGATCTTCCTCTTGCTCTTCTTTTTCTTGCTCCTCTTTTGCGCTTTTGAAAAGGTTGACAAGTTCAAAGACAACGGCTGCCAGCAATGGAGCAATAAATATCAACAATCCCCAAGGTGTGATGAACACTCGGTACACCCAGCCAAAAATAACCAAAGTGCGTTGATATTCGCCCAAAACGTTTTCGAAACTGACTTTTTCGTCGTCTTCGTGGGGGTTGGCTTCCCCTTTTGTTGTAATTAAACCCGTTTGAGGGTCGATATTCACAATTTCGTGTGTGATGCGCATTCCCCTCGTTTCGCCTTGTTGCGACACAAAGGTAATGACGTCACCTTCTTCCAATTCTTCAAATTCCACTGCTTTACACAATATCAAGGAACCTTCGGGAATGGACGGCTCCATACTGCCTGTGGACACGTAATACACTTGATAGCCAAACATATCGTCTTGTTTGAAAACAAATCGGTTGAGCATCAACATCACTGCCAACAAAAGCAAAATTGCAATAAATATTGAAGAAATTGCGTTGAGTATTTTTTTGATGGTCATCTTTTATGCAAGTCCTATAATAAGATTGTTGATAAGCACGTATGCGCCTTGACAATCATCACCTGCGTTTTTGTTGAGCAGAATTTCCCAAACAATCGTGACCGTTTCGTTGGGTTGAATTTCAATGGAATCTGCAATTTGTACGGACGTTTGTTGGTACAACTCGTGTTGTTGTCCATTGATAAGAGCCGTCGTTTCAGAATAACCGGAGTTGTAATTGTACCATTGTGTTGCCGATTGAGAATAAACACTGACGTACAAGTAGTTGTTGAGCGCAGGTGTGTAACTGAGACGGTCAATGAAAAGATTTACTCTAACTGCGTGATCGCCGTTTGTGTTGGAAATAACGGTTTTGAATTGTTGTGTTTGATTGGGTGCCAAGTTGTCTAATGCAAAAGTGCCGTTTTGTTCAATAAACACGTCCGTTTGATCTTGGCGCGTTACGTAGTAGTTTTCTACTACAATGTTGGATGCCGACACAATGGAAAGTCGTTTGGTGTATCTAAGCGAATTACCAACATAATATTCCACGGAAAACCACGCAAAGGTGTAACTGACAACACACAACATTGTCAAAAACAAAATCCAAGTGATTTTTAACAAACTGGAAGTAGATTTCATAGGCTATCTCCTAATTTGTTTGATCTACGATGGACGTGTCAAAATATAACTGAATATCAAATTCGGTATTGGCAATTTCATCCGTCGTTTCTACGTCGCCACCTTCCAACCAAATGCGAATTGTAACGATAATTTCTTGGTTGGGATTTAAGGTGAACAATTTGTTTTGTGCATTGCATCCAAATGAATTTGCCATTGTGCCACACAAAGAATAAACTCTTTGTCCTGCAATGTGTGCTTTGACGTCTTGTTGCATAATTTGGTCTTGTGTTAAACTCAATTCCGACCACTCTCTGATGAGCGCGCTGACTGCTTTGGTTGCACTTGCATCAGCAACAAGTTGTTCCCAAGTCATGGCTCCGTTGTCTTCTTCACGCATACCCATAATGACTGTTGTGTCGTTGTAGGTCAAAGAAACACGAATAGGGTTGAGCACTGCAGAGGGTGCTTGTTGTGATACCAAATAGCCCGTTTCATCCCACGTTGTTGCATAACGAGGTTTGTAGGGAGGGCAATCGGGAATATTGGGGTTGTCTTGATTGACATATAAGTAATCGTAATAGTCATCAAGTTGATCTGCCGTAAGTTGAGCATCTTCGCCCAAGCCCAAACGTTGTCTGGTTTTGGATACGAAATCTGTAAAATATGCTTCCACGTCTGCAAAACCTTGACTTTCTGCAAAGGCTTGCATGGCACCTGCTTCAATTCCCAAAAGGTTGCGATCGACCGTTGCGTCTTGAGATTTGATTACGTACGATTTGTAGGGATTGATAAAAACGTTCATCAACTTGTCTTCAAATTGACCACTTGCATCAAACACCATGCTTACGTCAAATTGAAGATAAGAAATGTTTTTGTCCATTAAATCGGTTGCTTGACGCAAAGTGCGGAAAGTTTTGCCACCTACGTTTTCGTAACCTTCTGCAACGAACAAGTTTTTGCCGTCAATGCTGGAAACTTCTTTCAATGCAAAATCTTGGTCGATAAAATCGTTGATTTCAATCGTGCCCACGACGTCACTCAATGAAATGAGCAATTTGGGAGAGGAAGAAATGCCAACGTTGTTGCCGTGAAGTCTGGATTCATCCACACCTTCAATCCACGCAAAGGTTACCATCGTGACGATTAAAATCGTTTGGATGATGGCTACGATTGCTAGTATTAAGTTTTTGTTTTTGAATCCACTTTTCATCTTGTACCTTATTGTTGTGTCGTAATACCGATAAATTGCAAGTAAACGTCAAATTGTCCACCTGCCAATGCTCTGCGACATTCTCTGTCGCAACCTTCCACCCAAATGTTTATGGTTACGTAGGCTGTGTATTGTCCGTTTTCCCCTTCTTGCAAAGTTGTGACGTAACCCGTTCCATCTTGAGGTGCTTCTGCGCCGATTTGTGCTGTGGGGGCTGTTATATATTGTGTTGCGTTAAACGTTGCAGACACCTTTTCGTCGTTTGAATTGATATAGTAGTAAGAGTAGGACGTTTCGGGTGTTCCGTTTAAGTTGAAGGAAAATCTTCCGTTGGTTTCAATCAATTGGCCGTTGACGTTGGGAATCCAAACAAAATTGAATTGTTCCGTCTTGTTCCACTCTTGATCAAACGTTGTATTCAAAAAGGAAATGCGACTGGCCGATGCAATGTTGTTTCTGGAAAAGTCTCCGTAGTTGCTGGGGTTGCTTTCCGTTGCAGGAAGCACGGAACTTTCTGCGCTCAAATAAACGTCCATGACATCTTCGGAAAAGAACTTGAGGCACAAACTGATGTAGTCACCTGGTGCTGTACCGTCGGTAGCCAATGCTTTTGTCCAAGTGCCACCCACGTCCACCGACGCACTGGAATCTTGTTGTTCCAACGAGGGAATCCAAAAATCTATGCCGTTGCCTGTAACGTGTGTCAATCCATATTCTTCAAAACTTTGAGTTGCTTGACTGACGTAAACCGATTGGTCGGGATTTTCCTCGTCAAAGAAGGAAAATTGCAAAACTCTGCTTCCCGTAACGGTAACCGTCGAGCCACCAAGTTGCGTAAGTTGATAGTTGATAAACCATGCAAGGGTAACTCCAACCGACAACAACAAAACGACAACCAAAGACAAGGCAACCAGTGCCATGCGTCTTGTTTTATTTACGTTGTTGTTTGCGTTTGTTTTCATGCTTACCTTTTAAATACGCGTACGTGCGTGTATGTTATATATAGTATTAACTTAGTTAGCCAGTAACCAACGTTGTTGCGATTTGCAAGTTGATTTCAATTTCTGCATCGCCCGTTGCCAATGCCGAGTGGGCTTCTGCGTCACAGCCTTCCATCCAAATGCGAATCACAAAGTGGGATACATATGCTCCGTCTTGAGCATCAGTCAATTGCATTTCGTAGGAAAAGTCACCAATGTCGGTAACGAACCAATCATCTTGACTTTCAACAGTTCTTTCCGTCAAAATTGCGTTGTCGTAAAAAGAGTAACTTTGCAAATATTGAAATTCCGTAAAGAGGTATTGTGTCGAGTCGCTGGAAAATTGGCTTTCGTCAGTGTATAAAACGAATTTGTCTACATCTACACAACGAAGGCGAACGTTTTCGTTGGGAGCCCACAAGCACAAAAGTGTTTCACCGTTGTCGTCCACCTTATTGATAGACATGCGCGTTGCCGCAGAAAGATAGTCGATGGAAAAGCTTCCATATTGGCTTTGTGTGTAACCCAACTTGGATGCTTTACGTTGATTGTTGGCAACGTCAGCAACTTTGGGACGTACGTAAGTTTCTTCGCCAAAGGAAACAACCGATTGCAAATTTGTCTTGACGTACAAGTCAAATTCAATAAAGTCAACATCTTTTTGAGGAGCCGAATCCAACAACCATTGACCTGAGCTGTTCACTTTTACTTGGCCGGTCAAACCATCTACCACGGGACGTACCAAATTGAGTTGTTCACCCACCACTGTACCCGTTCCTGAAAGCAAGGAAAAGTTGTAACTTGCCGAACCGAAAGTCATTGACTCTTGCCAAGTAGAACCGTCTTGTGAAACAACCGTTTTCAAAACGTCAGAAGCGTCAATGTTGACACCACCAAACATACCCGTTTGTGCGTTGAAAAACCAGGCAAAAACGCTGGCGACACAAGTAAAAATTGTGACGGTCAAAGTCATGATTGAAATGAACAATTTTTTGCTGGACATAACGCTGTTTTCTCACTAAATTTGATGGATTTTTTCCAAGGTTTTTTAGCCGATTTTTTTTGTCAAAAAACCCGTTTTTTTACTGCCCCGAAAAAAGGACAAAAATAATGACAATTTTCGCATAAAAAAATTGCCAGATAAATTACGACAATATTATACACCATAGAAAAATTAAGGTGAACACTTTAACAAAATTTTTTTTGAAATTCCCAAAAAAAGTTGAGTTTTATTTGAGTTCTTATCCACAATTTTGAAGATTTATCCACAATTTTTGAACGTTTGTTCTATTTATTTAAACAAAAATTTTGGCAAAAAATATTACTTTTTTGTTACTGCTTTTGTTACTAAAAATTTTAAAAAAAGCCAAATATTACTGGGCAAATAAAGTTGAAAAAATGCGCAAAATTCGACACTTTTTCCCCTAAATTTTTCTTGCAAAAAACTTGGTTGTTTTCTAGTTAAATTTGCACCGTTTGCTCCTTGATTTTGTCTAAATTTTTCTTTGTTTATTCTTCTAAATTTGAACATAAATTTTCCTTGAAAAAACCAACTTTTGACAATAAAATTTTGACAACGTTTTTAAAAAAATTCTTCCTTTATTCAACAAGCGAAAAATCTCTTTTATTAAAAATTTTCATTTGAATTTCTCCTGTTTTTTTCTTGTGAAATAGTTTGTCAATTCTTATAATTTGACCTTGAACAATTTAATTTGCAAAGACTGTTTTGCTTTCGTTTGACGTGGACAATTTCCAACCTGTTCATTTTTAAACCTTGCCCCTTTTTTTCCTTTCTTTGCGTGTTGACTTAATTTTTCCTTTGGTCTATAATTGTCTAGCAAAACCCTTGGGCTTTCGAATAATTTTTAACTTCATTGGAGGGTAATCGTTGTGAAAAACAAATTTTTATTTGGTCAAACAAATGGCAACAAAACCTTTTTCATCACTTTGACCGCATCCCTTTTGGCATTTACCGTTGCTTGTCAATGGTTGTGTTCGTTGGCAGGTATTCAATTGTTGACGGGCGCAGTCGTCAATATGTTTTTGATCTTTTCGGCATCTTTGGTCGGTTTGATTGGCGCATCTTGTGTGGGACTTGTTACACCATTTATTGCTCTTGCTTTGGGAATTAACCCCAACGTTGTTTTGGTACCTTTCATTGCACTTTCAAATGCAGTGCTCGTTGCAATTTATTGCCTTTCTTTTTTGTTTGTAGCCAAAAAACCTTGGCAAAACTACTTTTATAAAGGCATTGGCGTTGTAATCGGCGCAGTTTTGAAGTTTATCTTTATGTATTTCGTATGCGTAAAACTTGTTTTGCCCTTGTTTGTTGACGCTGGGTTGTTGCCTCAACCTGCATTGAACAACCTTGCAACAGCTTGGGGCCTTGTACAACAATGGGCATCATTGATTGGGGGTGCATTTGCCCTTTGTTTGGACTTTTTGTTGTCGGCAAGAAAGATACGCATTCCCAACAACTGACCAAACGAGCCGTTTTCCCGGTCTCAAATGGCAAAGTTGACCAAACACTCATCTTTTTGACGTGAAAAAGGGCGAACAACCAATCGGTTGTTCGCCCTTTTAAATGCTTTTTGTTTGGTTTAGCCTTGTTGTGCAACGCTGTTGAGTTTTTCCAACATTTCATCAAGATTGATGCCGTGTGCAGCGCAAGCTTCTTCAATGCTTTCCACGTTTGCTGCCAAACAATGGATGCAACCCATGCCGTAGCTTTGGAAGACCAATGCTGTTCTTCTGTCAATTTGCAATGCTTCTACCACTTTTGTGTCTTTGGTAATCATATTTGTTCTCCTTTATGTAAGTTTATTTTCTCTTTTATGCAAAAAATCCCGATATTGCCATAAGCCAACCCAAAAGTCCAATGCCAATTGCAATGCCCAACGACAGCAACGTGACCTTAATGGGGGACAAGGGGGATTTTCCAGCCACCTTTATTTGTGATTTTTTCTTTTGTTGTGTGACGACACCTGCAACAAATTGATTGAATACCTTTTCTTTGAACTTTGTTGCCGTAACGTAAATGGGCAACATCAAATATTTGAAGGATTTTGCGTCAAAATGCATATTTAAATTGAGATAGTCCACGTGATTTGCATTGTGATGTTGCATAATCTCGCTTTGGATGACTTTCTTCATTTTGTCTTTGGCAATTTCAAAAGCCTTTTCCGGTGCAAGGGTGTAGTTGCTTGCAACGTAACCTGCCAAATATTGATCGGAATAGACACAATACTTAGATTGTTCAAAAGGTTGAAGTTTATCCAAGTTTTTTTGGTCAATTGTTTCTGCGCCGGAAATGATGATATCGTCAAAAGTGTTGCGTCTTGTTCCACGAACGTTGAACCACTCGATGTAAGTTTGCGTTGTGGTCTTTCCGTTGCGAGTAACGACGCGTGTGCGTGTACGTCCCAAACGTCCTTCGTAGGCAGTGGTTGTGTATCCGTCAAACGTCCACATTGGGTGATAGACACCTTTCATTTGGTCAACGCCAACCATTTTTCTAAACGCGTTGGGAGCAAGCCAACGACGCTTGCGCCACTTCAAAAGTGCATCAACTGCCGTGTTGGTGTTCACTTCGAAGGGAATAACGGTGTCCGGCTTGACAGAAGCAAGGGCTTCTTGATCCACCACAACTGCCGAACCACAGAAAGGACAAGTGGATGAAATTTCACTTTTTTCCATAACCGTTTGCGAGCCACAGTTGACACATTTGTAAGAGTGAACCTTTTCTTTGTCCCACAAATTTTCCGTTTTTGTCAAGTCGGAAAAGTCGCGCTCTTTGACGTCGTTGTCTCTGCTCAATTCAATTTGCGTTTCACAATGAGGGCAGATCAAATTTCCACTGTCTGGATCAAAGACAAGGTTTGCACCACAACTTTCACATTTGTATTGATTTACTTGTGTAGATTTGTCATTCATTGGTATTAAAGTTTTTCTCCACATTCAGGGCAAAATTTTGCGCCTTTTTTGACTTCTGCGCCACATTTGGGGCATTTGCCATCTTGAGTTTGCTTTGCGCCACATTCGGGGCAGAATTTTGCAGATGCGCCAATTTTTGCACCACATTCACTGCAAAACTTTTGTTTGCCTTGTTCTTGTTGTTGGGGTTGTGAGGTTGCTTGATTGGTTGCGCCAAACATTGTTGCGCCAAGACCTTGACCCACGCCCATACCAAAGATTGCTCCGACACTTCCTGTGTTTTTGGCTGCATCGCCCATTGCATCTGCTGCTTTCTTTTGCGTGTATGCGCCCATACTGTTGCCCAAAATGCCCAAACTTGTTCTTTCGTCGATGGCTTTTTCCACTGCTTCGGGGAAATTGATGTTTTCAACGTTGAAAGCAACCAAGTCCAAACCAAGTTTTGCAAATTTTTCTTTGGAATAGTTTTCTACAAGATTGCCAAATTCTTGGTAGTTGCTTGCCATATCCAAAGCGGAAATGCCACTCTCGGCAATTGTGTCGCCAATTTGTGACAACACAAGACTTCTTAAATAATCGGAAATGGCTTCCACCGTGAAAGTGCTGTTTGTTCCAAACAATTCTTTCAAAAAGACTGCCGAATCGACAACACGGAAGGAGTAGGTGCCAAAAGCCTTGATACGAATCATACCAAATTCGGCATCACGCATCGTGATGGGATTTTTTGTGCCCCATTTTTGGTTGGGAAATTGTTTTGTATTGACAAAATACAAATCAGATTTGAAAGGTGATTTTTTGTCTTGATACAACAAAGCATTGAGTCCAGACAAAATAGGTAAGTTTGATGCTTCCAATTTGTATTCGCCGGGTTCAAAAACGTCGGCAATGCGACCTTTGTCAACGAAAACGGCCACTTGGGATTCTCTAACCGTCAAGCGAGAACCACGCATAATTTCTTTGCCGTCCATAGGGAACTTGTAAACGATTGTATTGGAAGAACTGTCAGTCCATTCCAAAACTTTCCACATTTGTGATTTGAACCAACCCATATTTGTAAATCTCCTTTTTAATAAAGTTTGTTTGATACATTATAACATAAATATACTTAATTTGTACATACATTTGGACAAATTTTTGTATGTTATACCAAAGGAATAGAGATTGAAAGCATCAACTTTACTAGACAAACAGGTGATTTTGCTCTCCACAGGAGAAAGCTTGGGTGCCATTTGTGATTTTGCCATACAAAACGAACAATTGGTTGCAATCAAAACGGAAAAAGCAACCTTTTTATTTGATGCAATTAAATTTGGTGATGGAATTTTTGCAACAAAAAAAGAAAATTGCGACTTTCCATTTGTGTTGAATAAACTTGTTTACACTGCCAAAGGCAAATTGTTGGGAAACGTTTGTGACGTCAACTTTTCTTGCAAAGGAAGAATCAAGTCTTTTGTTTTGACAACGGGAAAAACCTTTTCGCCAAGAAAAGTTCACATTGTTAAAGACGTTGTAATTTTGAAAAAGACCGCAAAAAAACAACCTGCAAAGCCCCAACTTGCCATACCAAAATTGAGTGTGGGCGGAGACTTTTTGATTGGTCGCCTATGCGACAAAGACATCTTTTTTGACAATGAATTGATTGTGAAAAAAGACAGTAAAGTAACCAAAGTACTGCTTGACAAAGTCAAACGATATGGCAAATTGGTGGAACTAAGTTTGCATACACAAGAAATAAAGAAAAACACCAACCACTAAGTTGGTGCACACCAAAAGCCAAGTTGACGCACACCAAATTCATTTTGAAAATAATTTGCATAAAAAAAAGACCTTTTTCAAAAAAGGTCTTTTTTTGTGTTTTTTAGTTTATTCCAACGGCAATGCCAACAACTTCGCTTAGAGCAATTGGGCCTGTGTTTCGGCTGTCGGCAGAATTGGTCCTGTTGTCGCCAACGGCAAAGATAAAACCTTCTTCAATGACCAATGCGCGATTTTGGCTGACGTGTCCACGTTGACGAAGATAAGTACATAAATCTTGAGAAAATTCCTTTTCAATATAGTCGATTGGTTGGCCGTCTTTGGTATAGGAATTTATCACGTCAATTTCGTTTCCTTGACCGTCAACGACACGAAGTTGAAAATTGCCCGTCAAAGGATTGATTTGCGCCCAAACTTTGTCGCCCGCAACGGCCACCACGCGTTTGACAAGCAAATAGGTGTCCCCTTTGCTGTCATTGGGGAAAATGCTTGTAAAAAACATATATAGATTTTTTACGGGAACAGGTTGATTGTAATACACAACAATTTCGCCACGTTCAACGTGTGCCAACTTGTTTATCCAAACGACGTTGCCTTCTTCCAAGGTGGGGTACATTGAGGTCATTTTGACTGTTACGGGGGTTATGATGAAAATTCGGCACAACAAAACCAAAACCAACAAAACAATGGCAATGGTTAGTATGCGATCAAAAATTTTCCCTGAACGGCTTTTTTCTTTATTCATCTTACAATACCAAAAAGTTTGTGATAATTACACCTTCGGGTGCGTCAACGGCAAATGCCTTGAATTTCTTTTCTTCAAAACTTTCGCCTGTGGCTGTTTTAAAGTCTTTTACATATACAACTTGATGTTGCCACAAAGGTCCTTGTGAAACGGGGGTAACGTATGTATAAGTAACGTTGTCAAATGACACAATGGACAACTTGACGTCTTGGACGGCCTCGCTGTACAAGTCAAAAGACAAAGTTGAAATTTCTTCCAAACCAATATTGTCGTCAACGACGGCAAAGGTTGCAAAGTGCGTTCCGTACATACCGTCAATTTTGAAAGGTCCTTTTTTCTTTTTCAAAAGGGGCATAAATGCGTGCCAACCATGATGCAACGGCAAGAATATGTTTTCCGTACCATTGTACAAAACGTTTTGTTTGGGCAAAAACTTGACGTCGGAGACAACTTCTTGCACCACTGGACTGGAAATTGGCAAAGGTTCTTCGGTGACGGCAAAGGCTTGTACCACCGTTTCTTGGCTGTACAACTTGCACACGCCATAGGTTTTTTGATCCACGACCTTCATTTCGGCAGGTGCCCAATATTTGTCGTATTGACCTTTTGTTCGACAGTACCAAACTTGAACTTTTTGTTTGGAATGAGCGCCTTTTACCATAAATGCAAGATTGCCATCCAAAGTTGTTCTTTCAATGGACAAATTGCTTTCAAAGGGCTTTTTCAACCATTGAACAACACCTTTCCAAACGCTGTCGGGAATACATTTGTAACAATAGGGGACAACGGAAAAACATCCTTTTTCAAAGCGTTCGAAGATCTGATATTTGTCAAACAACGTTTGGCCATTGTCGTAAAGGGCAGAAACGTTGAGCACGGGAATTTTTATCAATTGAAGATAACTTTGGGGTGCCATGCCCATTTCCCACGCTTGTTCGTGAACGTCCTCTTGAATTGTTTCCGTCAATTGGTCAACGTCAATTTCGTACAAGGCTTGTTGAGGTTTTTCTTCATCATAACTGAATTCTCTGTTCAAATCACCCATAACGACAATACCACTGGAAACGTTTTCTTCCATTGCCATAATGGGGAAAGCCACGTCTGCGCCGTCTTTGATTGCAACAACGGTGATTTTTCCCACTTCCTTTCTGGTAGCAAGGTATTCTACGGCGTGTTGAGTGTTGACAACGTATTGAAACCACGAAGTGCTGAGCACCGACTCGCCACCATAGTTTTTGTATTGAGTTTTGCACCATGCCAAACTTTCGGGATAGATTGTGCGTTGTCCGGGGGCATCTTGTCCCAAATAATCAAT
>JAFQWS010000039.1 GCA_017407305.1 Clostridia bacterium | reverse complement strand
GAGTTAAAATAAAGATTTGACGTGGTTTTACGTACTAAATTGCAGTTGATTTTGGGTTTGTTTTTCTAGTTTTGATAGAACGTTGCACCATTGGTTGAGATAAAAAAAAAGGTGTGCATCAGAGATTGATGCACACCAAAGTTTGGTTGTTGTTTATTTTAAGTTTGGTTATTTTTAATTAAATTTTGCCTTGTTTTTGCAATTCTTCTTGCACCAGTTGGGCGCAGTACCAAACGAATTTTGCACAAGGACGGCTTTGATAATATTCTTGGCAACGAGGAGAAGGAACGTAACTTGTGTCCTTGCTTTTGATAAGTTGAGAGCAAATGACACTGTCGTACTTTTCAATAAATGCATTCATTTTGTCTTGTACCAATTTGTAGTGGGTTGTTTTGTCCGTTGTATCCACCGTGTCGGTGTAACCCAAAACAATGCCCAACACCAAGAGCATACCACTGACTGCACCACATACTTGGCGCATACGTCCCATGCCACCACCAAAGGAAGAGGCAATCTTTTTGGACAAATCAACGTCCAAGTTGGTTACGTCTGAAAAGGCACACAACACCGCTTGTGCGCAGTTGTAACCGGACAAAAACAATTCCGTTGCAATTTTGGGGTAGTCTTTCATATTACAACAAGCCCTCCAAAAGTTCGACAAGTTGTTCTCTTTCCACCTCAAAAGCCTTGCCTTCGTCACACAAACGAGCAACGTTGGTGTCAAAGGGAAGTTGAACAGCATTGAAAACTTGCAAATCGTTTGCCGTTTTTGCCAACTGACTTTCGCCAAACAAATACAGTTTTTCGTCACAGTTGGGGCAGTTCATATAGGACATGTTTTCCACCAAACCAACAATTTCAATATCCATAAGTTTTGCCATTTCCACAGCCTTTTGCACGATCATTGATACAAGTTGTTGAGGGGTGGAAACAATAATAATGCCGTCAATGGGCAAGTTTTGATATACCGTCAAAGGTACGTCGCCTGTTCCCGGAGGCATATCAATGAACATAACGTCCACGTCGCCCCAATAGACGTCGTTCCAAAATTGTTGCACCACGTTGCCCAAAATTGGACCACGCCAAACGACTGGGGAAGTTTCCGTTTCCAACAAAAGGTTGGTGGACATGATTTTTACACCTTCCACTTCAATGGGCAAAATGCCGTCTGCCACCGCATCGGCTCTTTGGTGCACACCAAAAAGTTTTGGTATAGAAGGGCCTGTGATGTCTGCATCCAAAAGGGCAACCTTACGTCCCATTTTTGATGCCGTTGATGCCAACGTTGCCGACACCGTCGATTTGCCTACGCCACCCTTTCCCGACACAACTGCATACACCTTTTTGATGATACCTTTGCCTGTGTCTTTGGGCAATTTTTTGGGTTTGTTGCGACTGGGACAACTTTGTCCACACGAACTGCAATCATGAGTGCAATCTGTCATAATAATCTCCTTGGCAACCAAACGTTGCGTTTATCTTTACGTGAATAATTATACAAAATTAGACGATTAAAGTAAAGAAAAAGCCAAAGAAAACTTTGGCTTTTGCGTTGTTTTTATAGTTTGGAAAGTTCGTCCATAAAGGCTTTTCTTTGGGGATAATCTTTCAATGAATAGCCTTTTTCAATTTCTTCCAATTTTTTGAGTTGTTCTCTACTTGACGTTTTGGGTACTTCAACGTGCACTGTGGCGTACAAATCGCCCACACCTCGTGACGTGCTGATGCCTTTGCCTCTAAATCTAAACGTTTCGCCGTTGGGTGTTCCCGGTGCAATTTTGTGAATAAACACACCTTGCAAAGAAGGGATTTCTATCTCGCCACCATTGACTGCTTTTGCAAAGGTAATGGGTACGTCACAAAACAGCGACAAGTTTTCGCGCTTGAACAACTTTGAGTTTTCCACAGCAATTACCAAAAGCAAACTGCCGTTTCT
>JAFQWS010000038.1 GCA_017407305.1 Clostridia bacterium | reverse complement strand
TTCTTTTATAGGGGGCTGTTTACTTATTTTTTATGGAATACCAAAATTTGGTGATTTCAATTCTTGCAACAAATGATTAAAAACAACGTCAAAACTGACAACTTCAATATGGAGGACGTGGCCTTTTTCTGTGAACAGAATTTGCCTTTGTCCTTTGCCAAAGTGCTTTCTCAAAAGGGTTACAATGCCAAAAACTTTTGGCAATTTCTTTATGGGGAAAAATTTCACAACCCCTTTGATATGCACGGCATGAAAGAGGCAAAAGTTTTGGTGGAAAAAGCAATGTCCAGCCCATTTCCAATTTTGATTTGTGGTGACTATGATGCCGATGGTTTGTCGGCAACGGCAATCTTGCACAATTTCTTTCAAGCCAATGGTGTGGAGAGTCATTGCGTGATTCCCACTCGTGAACAAGGCTATGGTTTGCATTTGCCCAGTATTGAACAAAAACTTCAAAATTGTCAATACTCACTTATCATCACGGTTGACTGTGGCATTTCGGAAAAGCAAACCATTGAATATTTGCAAGAAAACTATTCAATTGACGTTGTGGTGACCGATCACCACGAAATTCCCGAGCAATTGCCCAATTGTGTATGTGTAAATCCCAAATTGGGCTATCATTATCCCATGCTTTCCGGTTCGGGTGTGGCTTTCAAATTGGTTCAAGCATTGAGCAATTTGGACGTAGCCAAGCAATATTCCGACCTTGCAACTTTGGGTACAATTGCCGACCTTATGCCCATTTTGGAGGAAAATCGTTCCATTGTTATGTCTGGTTTGCAAAATACCAACAACGAAGGGCTTAAAAAATTGGCTCAACTTTCTCGTTGCAACAAGCCAATGACGGCAAGCGACTATGCAATGCGAATTGCCCCCAAAATCAACGCAGCAGGAAGAGTAGATTCTCCCGAAGTTGCATTAAATCTTTTGTGCGACGACTGCGACTGCCAGGCCGAGCAATTGTTTGTTTTGAACGATTTGAGAAAAACTTTGACGGAAGAAATGTTGGACTATGCAAAAGCCAACTTTGACGTTGCCCGTCAAAGCAAAGAACGTATCATTTATGTATACGGCAAAGGTTTCAAACATGGTGTAATTGGCATTGTCGCCAACAATTTGAAAGGCGAATACAACGTGCCTTGCGTTGCCTTGACTGAAGACGGCGAAAACTACGTAGGTTCGGCACGCGGTGTGGAAGGTTTGAATTTGTATCAACTTTTCAACAATGCCAGTCATCTACTTTTAAAATTTGGCGGACACAGTGGAAGCGTAGGCTTTACCGTTTCAAAGGATAATCTTGAAAAACTGCATCAAAATTTGATAGAGCAATTGGCAGATATGGACGCATCTATTTTCAAAGGCGTACATACCTACGACTTGGAAATGGAAGATGACGTTGCCCTTCAGTGTTATTGCCAATTTGCAGATTTGGTTCGCCCTACGTTGACGTCTGATGAAATTGTGTTTTACCTAAAAACCAACGTAATGTCTGCAAGATTGTTTGGTAAAGAAAGCGAACATTTGGAAATAATTGCTTCCAACGGACTGCGCTTGGTATATTTTTATGGCAAACAATACTTTGAACCATTGTCCTATGGAGCAGAAGCGGAATTCACCTTTACTTTGGAAGCGGACAATTTTTATCACGGATATTGCGGTGTTGTAAATCAAGTCAAAATTGTCAATTCGTTGCATTTTGACAACCTTTACAAGACCAATTACATACAACGTTTGACGGACGAAAAGCGCAACTTTTTAACAAAAAAACAATTAGAAAAGATTATCAACAGCCAAGACGCAACTTTGATTGTTGACTCTTTTGAAACGTACGAAAAATTGGCAAATCAATTCAATTTGTCCGATTTTGAAGTAAATTATTTTTGCGAAGTGTCTTGTTGTGGCAAACAAGTGCTTATTTCCCCCAACGTTGTACCCAATTCTTTGAACGTCGTGGTTTGTGACGGTGGGGAAGTTTATGCCAAATGGTGTGAGAACGCCAACTATTTTGCCATTGAAACAACCCTTTTGGATGGATTGACGGTAAATCGTGACGTTTGTACACAAGTATTTGGTGCATTGAAACGCAAGTCAAGATTTGACAGCATAAACGACTGCTTTGAAAAATATCTCATTTCAAAAATGGACTTTGCAACCTACAAACTTTGCATAAAAATCTTTGAGGAGTTGCATTTGATTGAAGTTGTAAACGACTATCAAATCAACGTCAATCCCATCAAAGTTGAATTGACAAATTCGTCAATTTTCAATCATTTTACGAAATAAATTGCAAAATATTTGCTATTTTGCTATAATTTAACTATGGAAGTATTAGAAATCACCATTCCCCAATTTATTGCCAAAGTAAAAGAGAATTATCCCAAAAACGAAGAAACTATTTTGGCATCGTTGGAGTTGGCACAAAAGGCTCACGGCGATCAACGTCGTGCCAGTGGTCAACCCTATATTTTACACCCTGTAAATACAGCCGATATTTTGATAAATCTCGGTATGGATTCGCAGTCAATTTGTGCTGCTCTTTTGCACGATACGGTGGAAGATACGGAAATTACCGACCAAGATATTCGTGAAAAATTTGGCGAAGTGGTGGCCGATTTGGTAAAAGGTGTTACCAAATTGGACAAAATTACCTTCAACTCGTTGGAAGACGAACAAGCCGAAAACATAAGAAAGATGTTTTTTGCAATGTCAAAAGATATTCGTGTCGTCATCATCAAACTTGCCGACCGACTTCACAACATGCGTTCTTTGAAATATCTTTCCCCTGCCCGACAAATTACGTTTGCCAAAGAATCTTTGGAAATTTTTGCTCCTTTGGCAGGTCGTTTGGGTATTTCCCCCATCAAGTGTGAATTGGAAGACTTGGCATTAAAACATCTAGAACCGGACACCTACGAATATTTGTCGCAAAACAT
>JAFQWS010000037.1 GCA_017407305.1 Clostridia bacterium | reverse complement strand
GTGATCGGCGGTGGTGGCAACGCAGTGTTGTACATCATTTTGGGTTCCAACATCGGCAGTTGCGTCACCGTTTTGCTCTCTTCCATTGGCACAAACACCAATGCAAGACGCGCAGGTATCATCCACTTGTTGTTCAACAGCGTGGGCGTACTTATCTTTATGATTTTGCTGTTGTGTTGGAAAAACTTTATGGACGTGACGTTGGGCGCTTGGTTCAGTGAACCCGGCACGCAAATTGCAATGTTCCACACAATTTTCAACGTCATCTGCACACTTATTTTCTTGCCTTTTATAAAAGTTTTTGTAAAGCTTTCTCAATTGCTTATCAAAGACGATCAAAAAGAAGTAAAGAGCGGTGCAAAATATTTGGACAAAAAATTCTTGGCCACTCCTCAAATTGCAATCGACTTGGCATACAAAGAATTGATGGTGATGCAAGACATGTGTATGAGCACGTTGGGTTTGTCCGTCGAATGTTTTGTAAAACACGACGATACCCCTTTGGCAGATATCATTGCACAAACGGAAGAGGTTTCTCAAAAAGCACACGACATAACCGACTATTTGGTTCAACTTTCTCCTTCCAAAATGGATAGGTCGGCAGAAAGAGGCGTTTCCGAATTGCTCAAATGCGTAACCTTTATTGCAAGAATTGCAGAAATGAGCGAAAACATTTGCAAGTACACCAGACGCGCAATCAAACACGATTTGTTCTTCTCTCAAGGCGTAAATGAAAACGTGATGGAAATGTTTAACAAAATCAACCAAATGGCTTCCCTCAACAAAGACATCGTTCTCAACAAAAACTATGCCTTGTTGGCAGAAATTGACGAGTTGGAAACGTTGACGGATACGTTTAGAAAACAATTGCTCAACGACCACGTTGACAGATTGCAAAGAGGCGTTTGCAAACCGGAAAACAGCTCGGTATTTATCAGCCTTATTGCCAACTTGGAAAGATGCGCAGACTTGATTAGATACGTTGCACACTCTATCCACGACTAACGTTTACAAAATAATTACAAACAAAAAGCCACCAATTTTTGGTGGCTTTTTTCCGCAAAATGGCACGATTTGTAAAGAGCCTCTTACTGTTTGGTACAATGGAAGTATATCACAAACAAGGAGGTAAATATGGAAATTTTGCAAACAATCAGTGTTCCTTGCATTGCAACTGCGGTGTACGTCATTGTTGCCGTTTTGAAATACACAACGGACAACAACGAAAAATTCAAAAGGTTTTTGCCTTTGATTTCTCTTGTGTTGGGCGCAATTTGTGGAGTGGTGTGTTATCATTTCTTTCCACAAATTGAAGTTTTTGATTCCATTGCAATGGCTATTGTGCAAGGCGCGGTAAGTGGTTTGACAGCAACAGGCTTTGACCAAATTTTCAGACAACTTGCCAAAAATCAAACGTAGAAGTTTGAAAAATTAAAAGACCTCGCTTTGGCGAGGTCTTTTTTTATTGTTGCAATTTTTGCAAATCTTTCAAAGTTATGCCTTTTTTCATTTGAGTTTTCAAATAAATGTGGTAAGGGTTTGTAACGTACGAAAGCAATTCGTCAAGGTTGTCCACCCTTACGCCAAAACGTTTCAATGCGTTAAAGACGTCTTGGTTAAGTTTCAAAACAAAACCTTCCTTTTGCAAAGGAGCATTTTGTTCGGCAGGTTCATAGGCTTGGCGAGGGTTTTCGGCAACGTCTTCTTCAACCAATTCTTCCTCGATTTCGTCAACGTTGTGGAAAAGCCAAATGGATGCCAATTCGCCTTGCTCTTTGTAGGCAGGCTCTGCCACCAAATGAAGTTGGTCGTAAGGAATTGTGACAAAATTGTTTTTGTCCAAATAAGAGGTCATTGTAAGCCCCGCAAAGGTAAAAGAATAGATAAGTCCACCAAACAAAAAGACGTTTTTGCCTTGTTGTTGCACTTCAAATTTGAATTTGTCTGCGTAGTAACGTGAGGCTTTAAGCAAAAATTTCTTTTTGAAAACAAACCACAAAATCAATGCGACCAAACAGATGACGTCCACCACCAAAAGTCCAATGGTGGCGCATTTTACAATGAAAACGTCTTGCATAGACATGGTGCAGTAAAACAAGACCAAAAAGGCAATGGAGAACATTGCAACCAAAGTCAAAAGACCTTTTTTCGCCAACTTTTGTATGGGAGCAAGCAAGTTTCTTTGGTATTCGGCTCTTTCGTTGGGGTGAACTGCACCTTTTGCCATTTCGGTACAAAATTCTGCCAAGGTAACTTCTACAAGTTTTGGCAAGGTTAGGGCAATGATGCTTTTTATCGTTGCGCCCAACCCCACGGCACCAATGGAAAGGTACAAAAGCGCAGAGGCAAAGTTGAGTGTGGCAGCAAGATTGCTTGTTGCTTGCTTTTCAAAATAGACGACGCCGTCAATTTCAAGGGCGACGATGGGGTTACCCACTGTGGGAGCATGCCAAAAGGTTACTGTTGTTCCTTGTGTCAAGACTTCTGGCAATTGGTCGTACTGCACAAAGTAGGACAAGTCCTCGCTGATTTCGTAACCGATGCCATCTACTTCAACAAAGTAGAAAGAGTCGTGCGCTTCAAAAAGATGGACAACACCTGTTTTTTCCATCAAATTGTCCGTCGCACAACTTATTGCCGTGGGCAAAAAGATACAGCAGGAAATAACAGCCAACGAAATGGCTGTCAAACCAAACAACAATAAAAAGCCGACGTTACGTCTTTTGGGATTTTTTGCAAATGCGGTATTCATAAGTAAATCTTCCTTGTCAAAAATTTTAGCACAAACTTCATTTGTTGACAACTTTATAAAAAAAGAAAAGGTCGCACTCTTTCGTGCGACCTTTCGTTGTGCAAAAAACCTATTCTTCTTGAGATTTCTTTGCTTTGCTCGTTGTGTTTTTTGCTTGGCCTTTGCATCTGCCACCACAATCTTTGTTGTTTGTTGTGTTTGTCATTTTTTCAGATGCATTTTTTGTTGTTTTGCTTGTTGTGTTCTTGGTTGTGTTTTTTGTCATAACTAAAAGTCTCCTTTAAGGCGATGCCTTCAAATAAAGTTTTTCCTATCCGTCAAAAAATATACTCAAAATCACAAAGTGTGTTTACAAAAGGTGGAATTTAAGATATAATACAATTAGAAAAAACAAAAAGGAGTTTTAAAAATGCCTACTGTTTTACTTACTGGTGGTGCAGGATACATTGGTTCGCACACGTTGGTGGAAATGATTGATGCCGGTTATGACTGCGTAGTGTTGGACAACTTCTCAAACTCTTCCCCCAAAAGCTTGAAAAGAGTTGCCCAAATTTGTGGAAAGGAATTTACTTGGTACACTTGCGACATTCGTGATGAAGAAGGTCTGGACAGTATTTTTTCCAGCCACAAAATTGATGCAGTAATTCACTTTGCAGGCTTGAAAGCCGTTGGCGAAAGCGTGGAAAAACCCGACTTGTATTTTGACAACAACGTCAACGGAACCAACGTTTTGCTCAAAGTGATGCAAAAACACAACGTCAAACAATTTGTTTTTTCTTCTTCGGCAACGGTGTACGGAGATCCCGAAAGATTGCCTTTGGATGAAACTTGCGCCCTTCACACAACAAACCCCTATGGCGAAACAAAACTTCAAATTGAAAACAATTTGCGTGCCGTTTACGAAAAGGATAATTCGTGGAAAGTGGTTATTTTGCGCTACTTCAACCCAGTTGGTGCGCACGAAAGTGGGTTAATCGGTGAAAGTCCCAACGGAATTCCCAACAACTTGACTCCTTACATTTCCCAAGTGGCACAAGGTTTGTTGCCCTATTTGAGAGTTTTTGGCAACGATTATCCCACACCTGACGGAACGGGTATAAGAGACTATATCCACGTTGTTGACTTGGCAAAAGGTCACTTGTGCGCATTGGAAAAAACGGCAGATCAAGGCTTGTTTATTTACAACCTTGGCACAGGAACGGGCTACTCTGTCTTTGACGTTTTGCACGCATACGAAAAGGCTTGTGGAAAGGAAATCCCCTACAAAATTTTGCCCAGACGTGCAGGGGACGTTGCCGAAATGTATGCTTCTTGCAAAAAGGCAAATGAAGAATTGGGTTGGTTTGCCAAGTTGACTTTGGATGATATGTGCAGAGATTTGTACAACTGGCAAAGCAAAAACCCTTATGGATATGGAGACGGAAAATGATTGCATTTAAAAAGGTAAAAAAAGAACAATTTGCAAAAGACGGTGGCGATGCCAACGTGTTTGATGAAATTTGTTTGCCTCGTCGTGCAACCAGTGCCTCGGCCGGTTACGACATTTTTGCCCCCAGCGAAATTGTTGTGGAAAAAGGTCAAACGGCGTTGATTGCCACAGGTATCAAAGCACAAATGCCTCAAAACGCAGTTTTGTTGATTTTGCCCAGAAGCGGTTTGGGTTTCAAATACAAACTTCGTCTTTGCAACACGGTGGGCGTCATTGACGCCGACTATTTTGACAATGCCAAAAACGAAGGTCACATCATGATCAAACTGTCTGCCGAGGGCGAAAGGGTTGTTATTGAAAAGGGCAAGGCTTTTGCGCAAGGAATTTTCGTCAATTACCTTTTGTGTGATGACGACGACGTCAACGACAGCCGTCAAGGCGGATTTGGCAGTACCGACAAAAAATAAAGAAAAGTTTCCAGCACCGACTTTGGTCGGTGCTTTTTTTTGCTCAAATTTCTTTTTATGCGACAAAAGTTGTCAAAATTGGAGACGGACGCTGAGTTATTTTTTCATTATGAAAAAGCATATAAAGAAAATTTTGTTGTATTTGACACAAGTGGCGTGTCACTTGTTGTTGGCTCCCTTGCTTGATGCAAGACTTTCCTTTGGTGTATATATGGGAGCATCGGTGTGTGGCAACGTTTACCTTTCCTCTGCAATATATTTGCTCTGCAGTTTGATTTTTGGAATTCAAACCTTTTTGCCCAGCGCAGTTTGTGTGGGTGTTGTCATTTTGAACACCCTTATACATAAACTTGTCAAAAAGAAAATGGGCAGATTTATGTTTGCATCTACTTCCGTTTTGTCCAACGTGTTCTATTTCTTTTACCAAATGGAAGGGGAATTTGTCGTATACTATCGACTGACCTACGTTGTTTGTGGAATAGCCTTTGCTTTCGTGTGTTTGTACGTTTTCAACGGATTGTTCGTAAGGGGACTCAAATATAAATTTGCACCGGACGAAAAGGTGTGTTTGTCTGTGTTTGGCTTTAGCCTATTTTACAGCTTGTGTTCTGTATATTTGGCAGGATATCCTTTGTTGGACTACGTTGCGCCAACT
Organism: Clostridia bacterium; assembly: GCA_017407305.1. Taxonomy (GTDB): domain Bacteria; phylum Bacillota; class Clostridia; order Christensenellales; family CAG-314; genus RGIG2220. The sequence continues at coordinate 4,545 of JAFQWS010000037.1, read as the reverse complement.
TTTATTTTGTATGCCTTGTCGTGTTTTTCGCCCTTGACTTCTTTATCTGTTGCCGTGTGTATGGGATTGGCAAGTTCGCTGTATTTTGGCAGTTGGGAAACCTTTGCCTTTTTGGTGTTGACGTCGGCAGTTTCGGCTGTTGCCAACAATTTAAACAGGTATCTTGCCGGCCTTTCGGTGGTGTTGTGTCGCATTTTGTTCGAGTTTTTTATGGGCACAACTTTCAACTATTTGACAGTTATTCCCACCCTTGTTGCCGTGTTGATTTACGTTGTCGTTCCCACAAAAGCGCTTGATTGGGTGGCAGAACGCGTTGGCTTTGGCAAACAAAAGTATTCGCCCAACGGAGTGGTGAACAATTTGAGAAAAAATTTGTCCAATAAACTTTTTGATTTGTCCGACGTGTTTTTCTCTATGCAAACGGCATTCAAATCAATGGCAAACAGCACCATTCCGCCCGACAAAGCGCAAGTAATTTTGGCAAAACAAGTGGAGCAAGAAGGGTGTTTTGATTGTCCTTTGCGACAAAGTTGTTGGCGAAACAACGTGGAATTTACCCAAAAAACTTTTGATGAACTGGTGCACATTGCCCTTTTAAGGGGCAAAGCCACCATTTTGGACGTTGACTCAACGTTGGTTTCCAAGTGCAAAAGAATAAATTCAATTTTGTCAGCAGTCAACAAAAACGTTTCTTCTTATTTGGCTTACTACAACAAAAACAGTCAAATTGACACGTCAAGATTGCTTGTTTGCGAGCAGTTGTACGGCGTGTCCAAAATAATGCGTCAGTTGGCAAACGATTGCAAAAACGAAATTCATTTTGACCAAGAAAAGGAAAAACTACTTATTCAAGAATTACTTTTTACAACGTTTTGACAAAGGAAACGGTTTTTATGGAAGACGGCGAAAGTTTGTCGGTAATCGTTACCGTTGCCAAGACAGATTTTGACAACAGCGTCATTGAAAAAATCGTGTCTTCCGTTGCCAACTGCAAAATGAAGGTGCAAAAGGTTGTCAACGTTTCCAACGTTTGGTCGTCGGTGTATCTTTTCCCTCAGCCACGTTTTGACGTTGTTTGTGGCGTGGCAAATTGTGCAAAAGACGGCAACGTCATTTCGGGAGATACCCACTCTTTTGTTAAAATTGGTCAGGGCAAGTATATGTTGTCGGTGTGCGACGGCATGGGCAGTGGGCAGACGGCTCAAACGGTTTCCAATACTTGCATTTCATTGGTAGAAAGTTTTTACAAAGCAGGATTTGACAACGAAGTCATTTTGTCATCCGTCAACAAGTTGATGTCGGTTGCACAAGGGGAAGCCTTTTCGGCTGTGGATATTTGTGTAATCAATTTGTACAAAGGGCTTTGCGACTTCATCAAGTTGGGTGCGCCCGACGGATTGGCAAAAATCAACGGCAAAACCAACTTTGTTTCCGGTTCGGCATTGCCTATGGGAGTGCTGGAAGAAATGAAACCTTCCGTCACAAAGACGGTGTTGGCTCACAACGATATGGTGGTGTTGGCTTCGGACGGCTTTATGGACTGCTTTACCGATAAAAATCAACTTGCCACGCTCATTCAAGACAATGTTTTTACCAATCCTCAACTTGTGGCAGACGAACTTTTGAAAGTGGCTCTCAAAAAGTGCGATTATGCTCCCAAAGATGATATGACAGTGGTGGTTGCAAGGGTGGTTTAGGTTGCAATTTGTTGACACTTTTTCCATATTGGAATACAATAAAGTTACAATTTTTATTTGTCCACAAAGATGGAAAGGAAGAAAAAAATGGATAAAATTGCAATTGAACAAAAATGGAATCAACAATGGAAGGAACAAAAAGCCTACTCTTTTGACAAAAATGACGTCAAAAACAAAGACTACGTCTTGGAAATGTTTTCCTATCCTTCCGGTGCAAAGTTGCACATTGGACACTGGTACAACTACTCTTTGTCCGACAGTTATGCAAGATATCGTGTTTTGAAAGGCAAAAACGTCTATCAACCCATGGGTTTTGACTCTTTTGGTTTGCCTGCAGAAAACTATGCAATCAAGACGGGTATTCACCCTCAAGATTCCACACTCAAAAACATTGCAGTTATGGAAAAACAATTGCAAGATATGGGCGCTCTTTTTGATTGGGACAGCGAAATCAAAACTTGCATGCCCGACTACTACAAGTGGACGCAATGGATGTTTTGCCAACTTTACAAAAACGGCTTGGCATACAGAAAAAAAGCACCTGTAAACTGGTGCGACAGTTGTCAAACGGTTTTGGCAAACGAACAAGTTATCGACGGCAAATGCGAACGTTGTGGTCACGAAGTTGTCAAAAAAGATTTGACACAATGGTTCTTCAAAATCACGCAATATGCAGAAGAATTGTTGCAAGATTTGGACAAACTTGATTGGCCGGAAAAAACAAAAGCAATGCAACGCAACTGGATTGGCAAATCGGTTGGTGGTGAAGTGGAATTTACTTTGGAAAACGGCAAATCTTTCAGAGTTTTCACAACACGTGCCGACACGTTGTATGGTTGCACCTACGTAATTTTGGCACCTGAACACCCCTTGGTTGACGAAATTACAACGGAAGAAAACAAACAAAAGGTTGCTCTTTACAAAGAACAATCTGCAAAATCCAGCGAAATAGAAAGACTTTCCACAGCAAAGGAAAAGACGGGCGTCTTTACAGGCTCATACGCAATCAACCCCATCAACGGAGAAAAAGTTGAAGTTTGGGTGGGCGACTACGTTTTGTACAGCTATGGTACGGGCGCAGTTATGGCTGTTCCTGCACACGACGAAAGAGACTTTGTCTTTGCAAAAAAACATGGTTTGGAAATCAAACGTGTTATCGTTGATCCCAACGGCAGTCAAGAACTCCCTTTCTGCGAATACGGTACACTTGTCAACAGCCAAGAATTTGACGGAATGGACAGCGCAACTGCTCGTGTAGAAATTGTCAAAAAATTGGAAAAAATTGGCAAGGGCGAACTCAAAACAAACTATCGTTTGCGCGACTGGTTGGTTTCTCGTCAAAGATATTGGGGTGCACCCATCCCCATTGTTTACTGCCCCGATTGTGGCACTGTGCTTGACGAAAGATTGCCTGTGGAACTTCCTTACGACGTCAACTTTACGCCCGACGGCGAAAGCCCTTTGAAAAAATGTGAACAATTTATTCACACAACTTGCCCCAAGTGCGGTAAACCTGCAATCAGAGAAGCCGACACAATGGACACCTTTGTTTGCTCCAGCTGGTATTTCTTGAGATATCCCGATGCAAACAACGACAAAGAACCTTTCAACACCGAGTGGATTGACAAAATGTTGCCTGTTGACAAATACGTTGGTGGTGCAGAACACGCTTGTATGCACTTGTTGTACGCAAGATTCTTCACGAAGGCCTTGCGCGACATGGGTTATTTGCACTTCGACGAACCTTTCTTGTCTTTGGTTCACCAAGGAACAATCTTGGGCCCTGACGGAAACAAAATGAGCAAATCTTTGGGAAACACAGTTTCTCCCGACGAATATATTGAAAAATATGGCTCGGACGTATTTAGAACCTATTTGGCATTTGGCTTCAAATACATTGAAGGTGGCCCTTGGTCTGACGATGGTGTCGTTGGCATCAACAAGTGGCTTGATCGTGTGGAAAGACAAGTACTTTCTGCGTTTGGTGACTATCAAACGACCGACCAAGTGGGTAAAGCCGAACAAGAATTGAACAGAGTACTTCACAACACAATCAGTCACGTTGACGAAGACTATGCAACCTTTTCTTTCAACACGGCAGTTGCTCGTATGATGGAATTGACCAACGCTTTGGCAAAATATGAAAGTTGCGCAGTCAAAAACAAGCAAGTTTATTGCAACGTGGCAAAACAATTGGTCATCATGCTTTCTCCTTTGGCACCTCACTTCACGGAAGAATTGTGGCACCAAATTGGTCAAGAAGGTTTTGTCGTAAGACAAAAATTCCCTCAATTTGACGAAAGCGCACTCAAAGTTCAACAAATTGAATTGTTGGTGCAAATCAACAGCCGTCCCAAAGCAAGAATTGAAGTTGCTTCCGATTTGTCCAACGAACAGTTGCAACAAACGGCTTTGCAAGATGGCAAAGTTCAAGAAGCATTGAACGGCGCAACAATCAAAAAAGTTATCGTCGTTCCCAACAAACTTATCAACTTCATTATTTAATAAAAAAAGCACTCCAAAAAGAGTGCTTTTTTTGATTATTTTAAGATTAAAAATTTGCATACGGAAAAAACACCCTCGAATTAGCGTGATACTCTTAACGGAGTATCACGCTAACTAAGTTTGCCCTTCGGGCAAGTGAAGTTATCTTCGATAGTGAAGTTCACTTCGTGAGTGAAGTTTCGCCTGACGGCGAAGTGTGGGCAAACTTAACTTCACTTGTGCGTAGCACAAACTTCACTGCGTAGCAACTTCACTTTTGCGATAGCAAAAACATCACCAACAGAAAAAGAGAGGACATTTCGGCTATGACCGATTTGTTCTCTCTTTCTGCTTGTAATAAGGG
>JAFQWS010000003.1 GCA_017407305.1 Clostridia bacterium | reverse complement strand
AGAAACGTCACTATGCTCACGTAGACTGCCCAGGACATGCCGACTACGTTAAGAACATGATCACAGGTGCTGCACAGATGGATGGTGCTATCCTTGTAGTTGCTGCAACTGATGGTGTTATGGCTCAAACAAGAGAGCACATCTTGCTTTCTCGTCAGGTAGGTGTTCCATACATCGTTGTTTGGATGAACAAATGTGATATGGTAGATGACGAAGAATTATTAGAATTAGTAGAAATGGAAATTCGTGAACTTCTTGACGAATACGAATTCCCAGGCGATGACACACCAGTTATCCGAGGTTCAGGTCTTAAAGCTCTTGAAGATCCAAGCGGAGAATGGGGAGACAAGATTATGGAACTTATGGACGCTGTTGATTCATGGATTCCAGACCCAGAACGTGACACTGACAAACCATTCTTGATGCCAGTAGAAGACGTATTCTCAATCACAGGTCGTGGTACAGTTGCTACAGGTCGTGTTGAAAGAGGTACATTACACGTAAACGATAAAGTTGAAATCGTTGGTCTTAAAGAAGAAAACCGTGAAGTAGTAGTAACAGGTATCGAAATGTTCCGTAAACTTCTTGACGAAGCTCAAGCTGGTGATAACATCGGTGCATTACTTCGTGGTGTTCAAAGAACAGAAATCGAAAGAGGCCAAGTTATTGCAAAACCCAAATCCATCAACCCTCACAAAAACTTTGAAGGTCAAGTTTACGTTTTGACAGCAGCAGAAGGTGGCAGACATAAACCCTTCTTCCCTGGTTACAGACCTCAATTCTACTTCCGTACAACAGACGTTACAGGTTCCATCGAACTTGAAAAAGGCGTAGAAATGGTCATGCCCGGTGACCACTGCAAATTGTCCGTCAAACTCATCACACCTATCGCAATTGAAGAAGGTTTGAGATTTGCTATTCGTGAAGGTGGCCACACCGTCGGTTCCGGCGTTGTTTCCAAAATCAACGAATAATTACAATTTTGTAACAACCCAAAAGACACAAGCACTTGCTTGTGTCTTTTTTTTGTCAAAATTTCTAGATACTTATACAAATAATATGGTCTTTTCATATATTAAAAAAGTGATTGCTCACAAATTTAATTATGGAGAAGACAAATGCAACTGATAATTGCAAAAGACAGTCAACAATTTGGCGAAATTGGGGCAAACGTTGTGTGTCAAGTGGTAAAAAACAAGCCAAACGCAGTTTTGGGCTTTGCCACAGGTTCCACACCCATTGCCATATACGAAAAGTTGGTGGAAAAATACCAAAAAGGGGAAATTTCCTTTAAAAATGCATTTTGTTGCAACATTGACGAATACGTTGGACTGGACAAAAATCATCCTCAAAGTTACGCCTATTTTATGCGAAAACATCTTTTTGACCACGTGGACGTCAACTTTGACAATGTGGAAATTCCTTCGGGCATTGCAAAAAATTTACTTGAAGAGTGCAAAAGATACAAAGAATTTTTGGCATATCACCCACGCGATTTGCAAATTGTGGGGCTTGGTCAAAACGGCCATATCGGTTTCAACGAACCATACACTCCTTTGGGCTCAAAGACGCACGTGGTGTGCCTTTCCAAGTCGACAATTGAGGCAAATTCCCGCTTTTTCACTTCCGTCAACCATGTTCCCACCAAGGCAATTACCATGGGCATAACGGAACTTATGACGGCAAAACGTCTGCTTGTTTTGGCTTGTGGACGGCACAAAGCCGAGGTGGTAAAAGACATGATTTTGGGCGCTTGTCACCCTCATTTGCCTTGCTCGGTGGTGCAGTTGCACCCTGATGCAACAATTTTGTTGGACAGCCAATCGGCAAGTCTTTTGCCCGACTACCTAAAAGAGTAAAATTGGCAAAATTTACAAAATATAGGCAAAATTTAGCTAAAAAATGCAAAATTTTCACTGTTTGCATTTTTACGTTTACACAACGTCCCTTTTTTTAAATACGTCAATTTACTCAAAAAAGCAGTGAAATTTGCAATATTTTTTAAAAATTTGTCTCAAAAAGAGGATAAATTTTTCTAGATAAAATTGTCGCAAAAGTTAGCCAAAATTCCCAATTTTCCCATAAAAAAAAGAAGCAAATTTTGCTTCTTTTTCTTTTAAAAATTGTTAAAAAAATGCCATTTTTACTGCCATTTTTTAAAAGAGTATTGATTTTTGTTCAAAAATAGTTTATCATATACTAAAATGGATAGTTATGTGGTTTGTAAGTAAACTCAACGAGGAAAATATGCAAGAAAACGTAAGACAAGTCAACCTAAAAGGTTGCAAAAACACGCGAGATTTGGGTGGTGTTGCCACAATGGACGGCAAAACTGTTGCTTTTGGCAAGATTTTCAGAAGTGGAGCATTGAGAAAACTCACCAAAAAATCTTCCAAAAAGTTCAAAAGGAATTGTGGCATAACAACTCTCATTGATTTGCGCACCTTTGGCGAAAGGGAGCATCATCCTGTTTCAAAATATCTTTCGGACGTTCCGTTGGTGCATATTCCCATCATCAAAAACGCACTCATTGGCATTACCGATGACAACGTTTCCGGTGCAAAAAAGATGAAGGCTCTTTTTCAAAGTGGTATGTCCGAGCAAGAGTATATGTATCAAACTTATTTTGAAATCGTTTCCGACGTTGAAGCGCAAAAAGGTTTCAAAAAGATGTTTGACGTTTTGTTGGAAAAGGAAGAGGGAGCGTCGGTGTATTTTTGTTCACACGGACGTGACCGAACGGGCATTGCAACCATGCTCATTTACACTGCACTTGGTGTGGACGAAGAGACCATTTTGCAAGACTATCTCATTGATGCGTCCAAAGAAACAAAGCGCATGCTTTTGTTGATAAAAGTTTTGAGAGCAGTGCGCTTTATAGACAAGTCACAAGCCGAGTTTTCTCGAGATTTTGCACAACCTTCGCTCAAACGTTTGTTGCATGCAACGACGTGGATAAAGGAAAACTATGGCACCATTATGAACTATTTGCATCAAGCAATTGGTTTGACGGAAGATGACGTGGCAAAATTAAAGCAAAAATATTTAGTATAAATACTTTTTAGGAGAGGGATTTATTATGACAATTGCACAACAAAAACACCAACAATGGTTGGAAAGAGTGACAGACAGCGAACTTTTGGCTGAACTCAAAGGCATGAATGCCGAACAAATTGAAAACGCATTTTTCAAAGATTTATCCTTTGGCACGGCAGGACTTCGTGGCATTTTGGGTGCAGGAAGCAACTGTCTCAACGTTTACACGGTTGACAAAGCCACCGAAGGCATTGCACGTGTTATGGACAGAAACGGACAAAAGAGTGTTGCCATCAACTTTGACAGTCGTATCAAATCGGACGTGTTTGCTCAACGTGCAGCAACGGTTTTTGCTCAACACGGAATTACCGTTTACATTTCAACAGACGTCATGCCCGTATCATTTTTGTCCTATGCGGTAAGAAAACTTCATTGTGACGTGGGCGTTATGATTACTGCAAGTCACAACCCTGCCATTTACAATGGATACAAAGTGTACGAAAGCACAGGCTATCAATGTACAGACTATTCTGCCAGCGTATATGCAGACGAAATCAACACCATTGACCAATTCAACGTACAACACGCCGACTATCAACAAGCAGTGGAGTCGGGACTTATCAAAACCATTGATTGTCACGCCGAATATTTGGAAGAAGTGTACAAACTCAACATGCAATCAATTCGTGGACTTTCCGTTGTGTACTCTCCTTTAAATGGTGCAGGTTACAAAGTTGTGCCTTACGTTTTGGAAAAATATGGCGCACAAGTTACCATTGTTCCCGAACAAGCACTTCCCGACGGCAATTTCCCCACGTGTCCCTATCCCAACCCCGAAAAACGCGAAACGTTGCAACTTGGCTTGAAATTGGCACAAAAAATCAACGCACCCATCGTTTTGGCAACCGACCCCGATTGCGACCGTGTTGGTGTTGCAGTTTTGCACAATGGCGAATACGTTTGCATTTCCGGCAACGAAATGGGCGCATTGTTGGCAGACTTTGTCTTGTCAAAACGTCAAGGAAAAACAAATATGATTTACAAAACAATCGTTTCCAGCGATATTGCAATGGAAATTGCCAAACACTATGGCAGTGGTGTCAAAGAAATTTTGACAGGTTTCAAATATATTGGCGAACAAATTGCCTTTTTGGAAAAAGACGGCCGTCAAGATGAATTTGCATTGGGTTACGAAGAAAGTTATGGCTATTTGGCAACCCCTGCATTTAGAGACAAAGATGGTGTTGGCACTTGCTATCTCATTTGCCAAATGGTGCAATACTATTTGCAACAAGGTTTGAGTTTAGTGGATCGTATGAACCAACTTTACGACCAATATGGCTACTACCATCACGAAACCATTTCTTTTGCATTTGAAGGTGCAACAGGCTTTGCCAAAATGCAAACCCTTTTGGCAGGTTTGAGAGAACGTCCTTTGACACAAATTGGCGACAACAAAGTTGTCAAATGTATCGACTACCTTACACAAACGGAATTGGACATCCCCAAAGCCGACGTTTTAAGTTACTATTTGAACAAAGCCAAGGTTATGGTACGTCCCAGCGGTACCGAACCCCTTGTCAAAGTATATCTTACAGCAGTGGGCGACAGAGAATTTTGCGCCAACAAGATAGAAGAATTGAAAAAAGCAATGACAAAGGTTTTGTTGGGCTAAAAAATGAAAGATTATCTAAAAAAAGATTGTACCCGTCTAAAAGACAAAAAGTTATTTTTGTTTGACCAAGACGGAACGTTATACAACGGCGACACCCTTTTTGACGGTGCAAAAGAAATTGTTGCTTATGCCAATCAAAAGGGAAAGGGCGTGTTTGTTACCAACAACTCGTCCAAATCGGTGGGCGACTACGTTGCAAAACTCAAAAATATGGGCATAAATTGTCAAGAAAGTGACTTTTATACCTCAACGGATGCAACAATTGCCTATCTCAAAGCCAACCACCCTCAAAAAAAGGTGTATTGTGTTGGCACCGACTCTTTGTTGGCACAACTAAAAGAGGGTGGAATTTGCCTTGTCCAGCCAAAAGAAGCCGAAATTCTTTTGGTGGGTTACGACACGCAACTTACCTATCAAAAACTTGTTGATGCAAGTTGGTTGCTTACCACAAAAGACGTACCTTTTGTTGCCACCAACTGCGACTTGGTTTGTCCAATCAAATTTGGTTTCGTCCCCGATTGTGGCAGTTTTTGTCAAATGTTGACAACTGCAACGGGCAAAAAACCCACCTACGTTGGCAAACCGGAAAAAGATATGGTGCAGTTTGCCTTGCAAAAGTTTGGATTTGAGCCGTCTGATGCGGTACTTTTGGGAGACAGGCTTTATACAGATATTCAATGTGGAGCAAATGCGGGCATTGAAACGATATGTTTTTTGTCGGGCGAAGCCACCTTGGCAGATATTGAAAACTATCCCACAAAACCCACCTTTGTTTTTGAAAACGTTGCCCAACTTATCAACTTGTTAAAAAATTAACTTTTACACGCCAAAAAGCAAGAATTTGTATTCTTGCTTTTTTTGTTGCAAAAAATCAACCAACTTTCACCTAAAAGATATCAGCCAAATCTTGGCTTTTTTTTACATATTTTCTTTGTTTCAAACATTAACTTTGCATTATTCTTTTTGAGATGGTTGTTTACATAGAATACGTTATTATAGACAACGTCACTTTTGACTTGGTTATTCTTTTCTTGACAAAAAAGATAACAAAACTGGATTTCAGGTGGTGGCAGTTGGTTTTGGGCGCAGTTGTTGGCACGTTGACTGCTTTATTTTCCCCTTTTGTCGGTGGTGGCGTAATGCTGTTTTTATATAAAACGTTCAGTTTGATTGCAATGTGTTTGCCACTTGGTGCAAAAAACTTGCTCAAAACTTGCCTTTTTGCCCTTTTGACAACCTTTTTGATGGGTGGGTGCTTGATTGCCTTTTTTTGGTTTTTGGGTGTTCCCTTTGACGTAGGAACAACTTTGACCTATCAAAGTCAAATCTCTTTTGGCGTGTACCTGTTGGCAATTATTTTT